>VGKM01000023.1 GCA_016867005.1 Candidatus Omnitrophota bacterium
AGGTTTATGTATTAGGTTCAGCCCGCAAGACGGGCGGGGATGATCCCGGGAACAAGCACGAATTGATGCGCCGCATCGAAGAATTAAAAAAGAACCCGCAAGAAATGGATAAGCTGGATACTAATAGAGACGGCCAGCTAAGCATAGAAGAATGGGATTCGGCGGTAGCAAAAATTGAAGATGAGCTGCTTCAAGAAACGCTTAAAAATGCTTCCTGGGAAAACCCTTTTGATATTGTTATTACCAAGGCAGAAGCAGAAACTGTATTTATAATTTCTGACTGCAGCGAAAAAGACCTTCTTTCTAAATTTGGTTGGGAAGTTTTTTGGGGGGTATTCGGTGGCGCTGCGCTGAGCCTGGCGCTTCTGGCGTATTTATTGTGGAGATTGAACATAGTCAGGTTTTAAATAAAAGAGAGGAGAGCAAATGATAGGAATAATTCTTTTTGTTGCTTTGGTCTTTGTCGTTATCGGCATTCTTATGTATTTTGTTTCAATTTATAACGGCCTGATCCGCCTTTCGCGTAATATTGAAAAGGCCTGGGCCAATATCGATGTTTTGCTTAAGCAGCGCCATGACGAAATCCCGAAGTTGATTAAAGTCTGTGAAGGATATATGAAATATGAGAGGGAAACTCTGGAAAAAATTACCGCGGCGCGGACCGCCTGTTTAGAGGCAAAAGGCGTAGCTGATTCCGCAAATAAAGAAGGCCAGTTAAGCGGCTTATTGAAAAATTTATTTGCCGTTGCGGAGAACTATCCCGACTTGAAAGCAAACCAGAATTTTGCCCAGCTGCAGCAGCGCGTCAGCTACCTGGAAAGCCAGATAGCAGACCGCAGGGAATTTTATAATGATTCAGTGAATAATTATAATATCAGGATCCATCAGATACCGGACATGTGGGTAGCCGGCATGCTTAATATGCAGGATAAACAATTATTTAACGTTTCCGAAGAAGAGAAAAAGGACGTTGATATAAAATTCGATATGCCTAAATAATGACAGGTATGGTTAAGACAAAAATCATATGTACGTTAGGCCCTGCGTCAACAAACAAAACGGTGCTCAGGAAAATGATGGCCGCTGGTATGGATGTTGCGCGCCTTAACTTTTCGCACGGTTCGCCTTCTGAGCTCTTAAGCAGGATAAAACTTATCCGTCTTCTGAATAGAGAGCACAGAAGGAATATGCTGATTTTAGGCGACCTTCAGGGGCACCGCATAAGGATAGGTGAACTCATTCATCCGCTTGAATTAAAAAAACACCGCATAATCCGCCTTACGCAGAAAAAGATAAAAGGTAAAGATCCGATAATCCCATTCGATTACAAAGGTGCTTTAAACGGCATAAAAAACGGCCAGTTTATATATATAGACGACGGCAATATTGTTTTAAAGGTCATCGACAGGGCCGGCGCATCGCTTAAGGCCAAAGTAATAGTCGGAGGGTTGTTAAAAGAGCATAAAGGCGTTAATATCCCCGGCGCCGCGCTTAAATTCGGCAGGATCAGCCGTAAAGATATTCAGGATATCGCATTTTGTGAAAAATACGCTGTTCAATATATCGCGCAGTCATTCGTCCGTACAGTGCAAGATGTATTGGAGGTGAAGAAATTATTGAGGCCTGGTTCAGGATGCCGGGTTATAGCTAAAATTGAAAATAGGGAAGGGATTAAAAATATCGATGATATTATCCGTGTTTCTGACGGGATCATGATAGCTCGGGGCGATATGGGCGTATCGCTTCCGATTTATGAAATACCGGTGTTGCAGAAAATGATCATTAAAAAGTGCAACAAAGCGGGGAAAATCGTCATTACCGCGACCCAGATGCTGGAAAGCATGACTGAAAACCCCAGGCCCACCCGGGCTGAGGTTACTGATGTAGCTAACGCAATAATAGACGGGACTGATTTTGTCATGCTTTCAGGAGAGTCGGCTGTGGGGGATTTTCCGGTTGAGGCGGTTAAAATGATGAATGATATAATTAAATATACGGAAGGGTATTTAAAGGGTCACCAGCGAAAGCCCGCGCCTGCCTGAAAAGTAATTTTCCTGCCTTCTCTGGCTGCTTGAAGAAATGCCTCACCCTGGTTTTCTGTCAGAATTTTTGATAATTTGAGCTTAATACCGAGGTCCTTTTGTAAATTATTTTTTAAACTGAGCTCAAGCTCCTGATTTTTATTAAGTTGCAGGTTAGCGCCGAAACGCACGGCGTTGATATGGCCTTCTTCAGAAGGCATCTCAAACAATAAACCCAGCTTTTCATTCATTTTCCATGAGCCAAACAGGGTAATGATTTTTTTCGACGGTTTTAAGCCAACGCCGGCTTCGTATTGTAAACCCCTGCCAAGAGGCCTTCCTAAACTTACGGTAAAATCAAATCCCGAACCTGTTCCTTTATTGAGCACATATATTAGTCGGTATTTTTTACTGAAGTCCCAATGCCCTTTAAAAGCAATGTTTTGCCTGATTTTTCTGCCTGTTTTAAGGCCGGTCTTAGTATAAGTATAAATAATTTGGTTATTTTTATCGATTTCCCAGGAACCTGATAGCATGAGTTCATTATGGGCATCATTTTTCTTTTGTACCAGGAACTTAAGCCGGTTGTATTTATCTGCCTGCCATGTGCCGGAGAGCCCTAAAATATAAAGGTGGGCAAGTCCTGATTTATCCTTAGCAGAGATCAAAAATTCCAGTTTATCGGCCTTTGCGCGGATGATTTCGCTTTGCAAAGTGATTTTCTGTCCGGCAAGCTGGTTGTTTTCTTTGTTGAGGGTCATTACCAGGTTATGGTTTTTATCCAGTGACCAGTTACCGGAGAGTTTAAGCTGATGGGGGATAGAAGGGGGCCGGGGAGACCTCACTATATAAGTTAAGGTATTTTTCTTGTCAGTTTTAAATTCCCCATCTAAGATATATCTGAACTGCGGCAGAAGCAGGCGGTTCGTGGGGTCAATGCTGTAACGGATTCTTGTATTATTCATATTAGAAATATTAGCATAAACAGGGGCGTCTCTCAAGCTGAATTAGGACTATCCTTGTTTCTATATTTTTTGTTGAAATACTCCGGATTTAGGGTTAGAATAAAAAAATAAATATCATGCAAAAAGAGATACAGAAAGAATAAACATACAGGCGGTTTTCTAATCTAAGAAAACTGCCTATATTTTAACCGGGCATGTCTTATTTTTAATCATTTTTGAACGAGACTAAGAAATGCCAAGAAGAAAAGACATCAATAAAGTTTTGATCATCGGCAGCGGCCCGATTATCATCGGCCAGGCCTGCGAGTTTGACTATTCCGGGACACAGGCATGTAAAGCGCTGCGGGAAGAAGGATACGAAATAGTGCTGGTTAATTCTAACCCCGCGACTATCATGACAGACCCGGGTATGGCTGACCATACCTATATTGAGCCGCTTACGGTTGAGAGCTTGGCTAAGATCATTGCAAAAGAAAAACCGGATGCTCTTCTGCCTAATTTAGGCGGGCAAACCGGATTAAACTTGGCAAGCGCTTTATACAAATCAGGGGTTTTGGACAAGCATAAGGTAAAGATTATCGGAGTAAAGGCCGATGCTATTGAGCGCGGCGAGGACCGTGAAGCATTTAAGGATACGATGAAAAAGCTGGGGATCCCCGTGCCGCGTTCAAAGGTCTGCCTTACAGAAGAAGAAGCATTGAAAGTGGCACAGGAACTGAATTATCCTGTGGTGGTGCGCCCGGCATATACTTTAGGCGGGACAGGAGGAGGGATCGCTTATAATAATGAAGATCTTTCTGTTTTGACAAGCCGTGGGCTCAACGCCAGTTTGATCCATCAGGTTTTAATTGAAGAGGCGGTCATCGGCTGGGAGGAATTGGAATTAGAAGTTGTGCGTGATGAGAAAAACCGGAAGATCACGGTTTGTTTTATTGAGAACATTGATGCAATGGGGGTACATACCGGAGACAGCTTTTGCGTAGCGCCTATGTTGACCGTGCCGAAAGAATTGCAAAAAAAGATGCAGGAGCTGTCCTATAAAATTGTGGAAGCGATCGGAGTTGTCGGCGGGACAAATATACAATTTGCCCATAATCTAAAAGACGGGCGGCTGGTTGTCATTGAAATCAATCCCCGTACATCGCGCTCATCGGCACTGGCTTCAAAGGCAACGGGTTTTCCTATCGCGCGGGTCTCTACAAAATTAGCCGCCGGGCTCAATCTTGATGAGATCCCGTATTGGCGTAAAGGCACCCTTGATAATTATGAACCGTGGGGAGATTACGTGGTGATTAAATTTGCCCGTTGGGCATTTGAGAAATTCCGCCAGGCAAAAGACCAGCTTGGCACTCAGATGAAGGCAGTAGGGGAGGTAATGAGTATTGCCAAAAATTTCAAAGAGGCATTTTTGAAATCAATCCGTTCCCTGGAGACCGGAAGGCATGGCCTGGGGTTTGCAAAGGATTTTAACAGTTTGTCTCCGGAGGATTTGAAACTGCGCCTTGCTTTTCCTTCCAGTGAGCGCGTATTCCTGATGTATGAGGCGTTGCGCAAAGGCGCAAGCGTTGATGAGCTTTATGAGCTTACCAGCATAGGTAAGTGGTTTATCGGCGAAATGAAAGAAATGGTTGAGTTTGAAGAAGAAATACTTGGCCTGGGCTGGCAGAAATTGCCGGATGATAAATTAAAAAAAGCAAAAGAGTGGGGATTCAGCGATAAATATCTGGCGAAAATATTTAAAATAAAAGAACCGGAAGCCCGCTCCCGCAGGAAGAAGCTTATGGGGAATGCGCGTTTTGAAGCAGTCCCGGTGAGCGGAGTGGAAAATGCCGCATATTATTATTCTACTTATACGCCCGGCAAAGACGAGGTCGCGGTTTCCGGTAAGAAAAAGGTCCTTATCCTGGGAGGCGGGCCCAATCGTATCGGGCAGGGTATTGAGTTTGACTATACTTGTGTGCACGCGGCATTTGCATTGCGCGATGAAGGCCTTGAGTCAATAATGATCAACTGCAACCCGGAGACAGTTTCTACGGATTATGATACTTCCAATAAGCTTTATTTTGAGCCCCTGACAGTGGAAGATGTCCTGGCGATCTGGGAGAAGGAAAAACCTATCGGTGCAATCGTGCAATTCGGAGGCCAGACGCCGCTTAACATAGCGGCGGAGCTTGAAGCAAACGGGGTGAAGATCCTCGGGACAAGCACAAAGAGCATTGCCTTTGCCGAAGACCGCGAGCTTTTCAGGCAGAAGATGATCGAGCTTGGCATCCGCCAGACCGAAGGCGGCACCGCGTTTTCGCTGGAAGAAGCAACGGTTATCGCCAACCGCATAGGTTATCCGGTGATGGTCAGGCCGTCGTTTGTTTTGGGCGGGCGCGGGATGGAAATCATTTACGATGAGAAGATGCTCGTTAAGTACGCAAAAGAAGCAATACAGGTAAGCCCGGAATATCCGATGCTCATCGACCGGTTTCTTGAAAAAGCTGTCGAATGCGAAGTCGATGCTCTTTGCGACGGAGAAGAAACTTTTGTCGCGGCAGTCATGGAGCATATTGAGCATGCGGGCATCCACTCAGGTGATTCTGCGTGTACGATCCCCTCACGGACCTTAAAACATGAGCATCTGAAAATAATCGATGATTGGACAAAGAAAATCGCCCGTGAATTAAAAGTAACCGGGCTTATTAATATCCAGTTTGCTATTTGTGACGGGGAAATATATATTTTAGAGGCAAATCCCCGTGCTTCGCGCACTGTGCCGCTTGTCGCAAAAACTATCGGCATACCGCTTGCGCGGATTGCAACGCTCCTGATGCTGGGGAAAAAAATAAGCGATTTTCCCGAGCTCTTGCATCACAAGCTTCCTTATGTAACGGTGAAAGAGGCAGTGTTTCCTTTTAATATGTTCCCTGAAGTTGACCCTGTGCTTGGCCCTGAAATGCGCGCAACCGGAGAAGTAATGGGCATTGACCGGGATTTTGGCCTGGCATTTTTTAAAGCCCAGGAATCAGCAGGGACAAAACTTCCTGTTGAAGGCAATGTGCTGGTTACGGTAACGGATAAAGACAAGGATGAGTTATTGCCGCTAGCGGCAAAGCTTGCGCAGCAGGGATTTAAGATCCTCGCGACAGAGAATACACATCGTTTCCTGGCAGAAAAAGGGGTCAATTCAATCCTTATTAAGAAACTGCATGAAGGAAGGCCTAATATCGCGGACGCGATAAAAAACAGAGAGATACATTTGATCATTAATACTCCTATTGGCAGGATGAGCGCTTTTGATGACAGCTATATCCGGATGCTTGCCATACAATACAAGATTCCTTATGTGACAACTATGTCGGCTGCCCGGGCTACGGTTGACGGCATTGATTCCGTGAAGAAAAAGAAAAGCGAGCCTCTTTCGCTGCAGGAATTCCATGAATTATTCTAAAACCAAGATAATCAGGTTTTTTCTGTTAAGCATATTCTTTGTATGTATGCTGGTTGCTAATTTCTACGCGATAAGGAAGATGGGGCAATATGGCGTAGAATTATATTTCTACGACAAGCTGCTGGTAGCTTATGATATCGCAGGTAAAAGCGGCCTTCAGGAAGAGCTTCTTAAGATATCCGCCTCCGACCAGTTTCCCCGCGAAAAATTCCTTGCTGATGGTTTTAAGAAGAAGATAAACGAGTTGAATGATCCAGGGGCGTTCCTGGAAGAGAAGGTCTCGCAGAATAAAAAAGAAGTTACTTTCTACAAGAATTTGCGCATCTGGGCTTTTATCCTGATGGCAGTTGTATTGGCCTGGCGCTTATTTATCGACTTTGTATCCCGCCAAAAAAGCAGGAATAAGCCTGCTTGACAATCCGTAGAAACAGTGGTATAATACAATAAATACAGGACACCAAAGATTAGAAAATCTTTCAGCCGGAAAGGGTAAGAGGACTAACCTTTACGGCTTTTTTTGTTTAACGTAGAAGAAGAATGTATCACCCGGCGCTATCGGATGCGCCGGTGTGCCCTTTTTGGGCGAGGAGGTATCAATGCACACAGGAAAAGTGAAGAAAGTAGTACGCGAAAGAGGATTTGGTTTTATCAGCGATACTGACGGCAGAGAAGTATTCTTCCATCAGAGTAGCTTGGTTGATGTTCAGTTTGATGCTTTAAAAGAAGAGCAGAAAGTACAGTTTGAGATCGAAAATTCCCCAAAAGGCCCGCGCGCCATCAATGTTTCCGTAGTAAAAGAAGAGACCGCCGCCTAATGAGAAAAGTTAAAACTTCGTTAAAGGGGAGGAAATGCAGGTTTCACGGCTGCAGCCATACGCTTAGCATCTATAATCATGAGGAATACTGCCATGTCCACTTAGGGCAGGTCACTCAGGATAAAAAGAGCAGGCCCCATAAGAAGAAATGAACCATAAAGAGCAAACAACTACTTTTTTCGGGCTAGGTATCGCGCCTAAAATACTGGAAATTCTGGAGCGCATAAAGTTTAAAACCCCGACCCCTATACAGGTAAAGGCAATCCCCCTGGCAATCCAAGGCAAGGATATCATAGGAATTGCGCAGACCGGGACCGGTAAGACCCACTCTTTTGCCATACCCATGGTACAGCTCCTTGCGCAGAAAAAAGGAGTCGGCCTGATCCTTGCTCCGACAAGGGAGCTGGCTATCCAGATAGACGAGGCATTTTTGGGGCTGGCTCATTCTTTCGGGATGAAGACCGCCTGCCTTATCGGCGGGGCTCCTATGCAGCCTCAAATATCGGCGCTGCAAAAAAATCCCAGGATAGTAATTGCGACTCCCGGCAGGCTCATTGACCATATGGGGCAATGGAATTTTCTTCCGGAACAGGTCGTGATGCTCGTGCTTGATGAGGCGGACCGGATGCTTGATATGGGATTTGCGCCTCAGATAGATAAAATTTTGCGTTTCTTGCCCAAGGAAAGGCAAACCATGCTTTTCTCCGCCACTATCCCCAAGGCGATAATGGAAATAGCTGCTAAGCATATGAAGCTGCCTGTTTCTGTTGAAATCGCGCCTTCCGGGACAACGGCAGAACATGTTACCCAGGAATTATTTATTGTAAAGAAAGAATTAAAGCTTAAACTCCTGGGTAAATTGCTGGCACAATACCGGGGTGCGGTGCTATTGTTTAGCCGCACTAAACATAACGCGAAGAAAATCACGCGTTCGATCAAGGATCTGGGCTATAGCGCCGCAGAGATGCATTCAAACCGTTCCCTTGGCCAGCGCAGGGAGGCGCTGGATGGTTTTAAGTCCGGCAGGTACAAGGTGCTTGTCGCAACCGATATTGCCTCAAGAGGCATTGATGTCACAGGCATTGAACTGGTGATCAATTATGACCTTCCGGAGGATGCCGAGAATTATGTGCATAGGATCGGCCGCACAGCAAGGGCGGGCTCAAAGGGGCATGCCGTTTCTTTTGCTACTCCCGACCAAAAGAGCGATGTGCGCGATATTGAAAAGTTGATCAGGTCAACTCTGCCCGTATCAAAACATCCTGACATCCGTCACGAAGAATTTTCCAGTTCCGAAAGCGCTGTCTTTCAAAGAAAACCAAGGCCGCATCATGGTGGGGCAAAGAATAGGTTCCACCGTCCAAAACGATGAAGCAATCTTTTCAATCACTAGTCATCTGGTTCGTAGGGATATTTCTGACAGTGCTGTTGTTTATTGTCATGGCACTTGTTTCTATAATACTTTTTCCTTTTGACAGGAAACGCAAGGTTACGCACGCCCAATGTTTCTGGTGGACCGATGCAGTGACCGCGCTTAATCCATATTGGGATGTCAAGGTTGAAGGCCTTGATAATATCGACCACAAGAAGACCTATGTTGCCGTATCAAACCACCAAAGCTTAGCTGATATCGTATTGCTGTATAAGACAAAAATGCAGTTTAAGTGGGTCGCCAAAGAAAGCCTTTTTAAAATTCCGGTCCTGGGCTGGAATATGCTGCTTGCCAAACACATACAATTAAGGCGAGGTGAATTCTCAAGTATCAAAAAAGTATATAGAGAGGCTGCCCAGTGGCTTCGCCGCGGTATCTCCGTAGTGTTTTTCCCCGAAGGTACAAGAAGCAGCAGTTTGGATATAGGGGAATTCCAGAACGGCGCGTTTAAGCTGGCGATTAAAGAAAAGGTCCCGATCCTGCCGATTCTAATAGAGGGGACAAGGGATGCCATTCCTAAGGGAAGCTGGCGTTTTACAACCAAAATTTCCTGTCTGATAAAAGTCCTGCCGCCTATAGATACCTCTGTTTATTTGCCTTCCGATTATGTGCGCTTGCGTGACCTTGCGCGACAGCAATTATGCGGTAATTAAACATACATAGTTAAATTTGGCTTGATTTATCTTCCCGGTAAAGCTACAATAGAACCCGATAATGCGCAAACCCCGTTTCCTAATCAATAGTTTTCAGACAAAAGTCACCCTGGCTTTTGTATTTTGCCTGTTATTCATCGTCGGCCTGAGCAATCTCCTTATGTATGAATACAGCTTGAATACGCAATTTGACAGCCTGCGGGATAAGCTGATGGTGATTGCCCGCAATGCGGCTGTAGCAGTTGATGCCGATGTATTAGCCAAGGTCCCTCTGAACCGGGCAGGTATAAATTCTCCCGAATATAAGATCATTTCCGAGAATCTGGCAAGGATCAAAACTATAAACCCTTCATTAAGGTATATTTATACTATGGGCAAGACCGCTGAGCCGGGGATCTGGCAGTTTATAGTCGATCCTGACCCGGTTTCGGGCAAATCAAACTTAAAAGGCCCGACTGCTTTTCCCGGAGATAAATACGATGTAAGGCGTTTTCCCCAGATGCAGCAGGCATTTTACGGGCCGGTTGTGGATAAGGATTTTACCGTTGATGAATGGGGTGTTTTTCTGTCGGGCTATGCCCCTGTTTATAACAAGGAAGGCAAGGCAATCGCGGTCCTGGGGGTCGATATGAATGCCGAAAGGGTATATGCACTGCAGAAAACCGTCAAACTGCGCGCATTTTCCATACTCGGGGTCGGGGTCATGGTTTCAATAATCCTTGGGCTTCTTATTTCACGCAGTGTAGTAAAGCCCGTGGGTAAACTTGTGCTGGGTACGCGCAAGATCGCTTCCGGGGACCTGGATTATAAAGTTGACATAAAAGGCAAAGACGAGATCGCGGAATTGGCGGAATCTTTTAACAATATGGCATCAAGCTTGTCCGAATCAAGGCAGAAATTAGAAGATTATTTTTACCGCGTAGTGCAGGCGATGGTCCGCAGCTTAGAAGCAAAACATGCTTATACAAAAGGCCATTCAGACAGGGTCAGCGAATTTTCCGGCAAGATCGCGCGCGAAATGGGGTTGCCTAAGAAAAAAATCCAATTACTTATGAAAGCAGCGCAATTGCATGATATAGGAAAGCTCGGGATCCAGGACGACATATTGAATAAGAGCGATATGCTTTCAGACAATGAATGGGACCTGATACATAAGCATCCTGTTGTGGGAGAGGAAATATTAAAGCCGGTTTTTTTAGATGAGGAAATGCTTTCCGTGATAAGGAGCCATCATGAACATTTTGACGGTTCCGGCTATCCTGATGGGCTAAAAGGCGGCCAGATCAGTGTTTTTGCCCAGATCGTTTCTGTCGCTGATGCTTTTGATGCCATGACTTCTTCGCGGGCATACAAAAAGAATTTGACTGAAGAAGAAGCTGTTTTGATACTTAAGAAAAACTCGGGGAGCCAGTTTAACCCGAAAGTTGTCGAGGCCTTTATTAAGGCCTTAAAAGCATAACAATGGAGGCGTAGATGAGAAAAATAGTTGTTGTAATATTGGTTTTTGGCCTGTTTTGCCTGGGGACGGCTTTTGCGCAATATATGATAGGCGATGATGTAAGCCGTGATGATATGATGGCAGGGGATGATGTCAATAATGACGGAATGCCTGACATAAGCTTTTACGAAGATAGAAGTGCGCCCTCCAGGATAGAGGCGGATACCAACTTTGACGGTAAGCCGGATGTGATAGTGCATACGGAAAACGGCAAGTTTAAATCAGCCGAGATTGATACCGATTATGACGGCGCTCCTGACAAGAAATTCGGGGATGTTAAAGAGTTTAATACATGGCTAAACGACAATAAGCCGGATTTTAAAGACCGGATGAAATTTAACGATGACGGTGTCTTTACGCCGCTTAGGTTTTAAGGCATGGATTATAAGATAGCTTTTTCTGAAGGGCAAAATTCATTTATTGTAAAGACCAGCGGCAAAATGGAGCCGGATTCCTATATCAAAATGGCACAGGACTTATTAAGCCACCCCAGGCATAAAACAGGCGGGAACCTGGTATTGGACCATGAGGACCTTGATTTTAGCTGTGTTGCCGACGGCGACTTGCAAAAAATACGTTGTTTCCATGAAGAAAACGAAGATAAGATCGGCTGCGGGAAATCGGCGATCGTAGTAAGGCCCGGCATGGCAAAACATTGGTATAAGCTATGGTCAAGGGGCGAGAAAATCAGGACCGCAAACAATGTCCGCGTCTTTGAGGATATAAACGAGGCAATTAACTGGATAATGCTATGAACAAAAGGAATTTTGAGTTCTTAATAGCCAGGGAAGGGTTAATATTGATCGGCATTGCCGTTATCTTGTATTTTCTTACGTCTCTTATGTCGCAGAATATCCGTATCATATACCCTAAATACAGGGCTGAATTTGCTAACGGCAAGGCCTATATCGTAGAGATTTACCCGGAAATCGACTATTCAAAGGTCTTTAACCCCAAGGCATTTTTAAAAGAAGTCCATGACCCGGAAGAAAAACTCATCAGCAGGAGGATAGAAGAATTCAGGAAAAAAGCCGGAATATCCGGCCCCTTAAAAGATGCCAGATGCGCAAATAGCGTGCAGTTGTATTTTTTTAAGGCGTATTCGGCTTTTTTATCGCTTCCTCTGTTTGTTAAGGTATTCTTTGCCTATCTTTTTTTGGCCCTATTGCGTTTTGTCTTATGGGCGCTAAAAAC
>VGKM01000024.1 GCA_016867005.1 Candidatus Omnitrophota bacterium
TGGCTACCGGCTTAAGGTTGCCGTCAAAAAGATATTTATTGTTTACGGCTTTTGTGATATCTGTTTCCAAAAGCGGGCGGTAAACTTTGTATTTGCTGCCGACGTAGCTTTCGGAAGTGATATCTATCTTGTTCACAAACGGGGAGATATATATCGTCTTGTATTTGTTAGAGATCATAGAACGGGTGGTATAACCGCAGCCAAAAAAATTCAAGATTATAAAGGCGATCGGCAACAGCAAAAATATCTTTTTTGTTAATCCCGGTTTTATCATTTTTTCTTCTTCTCCAGCGCTTCTAATTTTGTTTTCGCTTTTTGCGCCCAGGGCGTATTGCCGTAATTTTCCATGACTTCCTGATAATAGATCCTGGCGGCATCATATGCCTTCTGCTTTTCATAAAATACCGCTATCTCATAATTGCTTTCTGCTTCTTTGCCCCTGATCCGGGCTATGTTCTTTTCGGCCTCCTTTGAAAGCTCGGCATCGGGATGCTCCCTGATGAAATCTTCGAACTTTTGCTTAGCGTCTCCTGCTGCACCCTGGTCGTATTGCGGCCCGCGGCTTGTCGCTGCGCGGCATTCCGCAATCTGGTACTTTGAGGCCTCTGCCCATTCGCTGTCAGGGTAATTGGAAATGACTTTATCGAATGCCTCTTCTGCTTCGTAGTACCTTAATAAACCCTTCAATACAAGCCCCAGCTTATACTGGGCTTTAGGGGCGATGGGCCCAAAAGTAGAATTTTCTACAACCTTACTGAATATTTCTATCGAAGGATTTTCAACCGGCAAAGGCACGCCTAATGCCTTTCTCTTCTCTCCTGACATAAACGCTTCGCCGATTTTGTATTCTCGTTCAATGATCTCCTGTATCCTTTCCGAAAAAGGGTACTTATCAATCACTTTTTGATACGCCAGGAATGCCTCATAAAGCTTATCTTCATCTTCATATGCCAAGCCCAGATAATACTGGCTTTCGGCTGCTTCTGCGGTTTTAGGATAATGTTCGATCAATTTACGGAATTCGCGCACTGCCCCTTTATAATCCTTTATGTCATAAAGGCTTTTGGCGTAATCAAATTGTTCTTTTGGGGTAGGTTTAACCGCGTATTTAGGATTAACCCACTTACGGGTTTTAGGTGTCCAAATCCAATAGGCCTGGGCACTTGTGGCCCAAAATAGCAGAAAAACGGCTAAAGTAACCTGTAGAAGGCGTTTCATAATAGGTTAAATTTAACATATATAACACTATTTGTCAATTCAAACCTCGCAGGCCAACAAAGCTAAACCCATTCCCAACCTCCGAGGTTAGGAAGGTAGAAATAGGCCCCGGGAAGATTAACAAAGGTGTTATTTAGCTTAAGAATAACGGCAACCAGGAATTCTGTGCTTTGCGAAAACAGCGGCGCCAGAAAAGGCGCGAATAAACTGGCCGCAATCAAGGAAAACCCGCATAAAGTAATAAGTGAAGCCAAAGGCACAATAAATATATTTGCCGGGACTGTAACCGGAGTAAAAATCCTGAAATGATACGCGATAAACCCCATTGTCCCCAGCCAGGCAGCAAGAGACACAAGAAATCCTTCTAAAAACGGCTTCAGGAATCTATTTCCCCGGATTTTTTCGCTGATAAGCGCTTTTAATTTAGGATAAAGGTAAACAATGGAAATAACACTGACGAATGAAAGCTGGAAGCCGATATCAAATAACTGCCGCGGATCCAAAATCAGGATGATCAAAGCAGCGGCACTTAAAGAGTTGCCGATATCTGGCTCTCTTTTCAACAGATTGCCTATAAGAAAGAATATTGCCATGATTGCCGCCCGAAAAACCGGGGTAGATGCGCCGGTGGCAAAACAGTAGATCACCGTTATGGCAATAGCAAAACAATGCCTTGGCTGCCTGGGGATACGCGCCAGTTTCAATATCAAAAACCCTATAAAAGCCACAATCCCGACATTAAAACCGCTGACTACAAGAATATGTATTGTGCCTGATTTAACCATGCTGTCTGCCACAAGCGGAGGGATATCTTTCTTCTCGCCCAGCACCATAGCTTTTACTATTGCCGCGGCAAGCCCTGAAAGATGGGCGGAAATAATCGTTCCCGAGATCTTCTTTAACTCCAGAGATACCTTTTTCAGGTTAAACAGCTTTTTAGACGCCAGTTTATTTACATGCCCGCCGGATATTACACGTAAAACCGGATAACGTAATTTCGGCGGCTTCCTTAAATTCCCCGTCAAGCTCAATTCATCGCCGTATGAAAGCTCCGGGCCGCAATAACCGCCTAAACTAACCGTAATTTTACCGCAACAGCTTGTTACTAAATTATCCGAGCGGGCCTCTTTAAGGCCTAAAGTAAAACTCATGCGGCTATTTTTGATTACGGGCTCATCCATCAGGCGGCCTTTGACTGTAATACTTTCTTTATTACTGCTGATAATCTGGTTGATACTGCATTTCGGCTGGATGCGCGTGTTGGAAAAATACGCAAACCCCAGAAAAAATACTACGGCCAATAAAGCTACCTTGGCGATAGGCAATTTTTTTGAAAGGGTTGCAGCTATTATCAAAGATATTGCAGAGAGCAAACACGAAAAAACCGGATTTAAAGTCAAAACAGATGCGGCTGCTATACCCAGGGAGAAAACAACCGTAAATACCGGCAGGGGGCGAAGGTTCATTCGGCAAAAAAGAATTCTTTGAGCTTATTAAAACGCGCTTCTTTTATCCCCTTTATCTTTTTGAGCTGCTCAAGATAAATATACGGGCCGTTATTATCGCGGAAGGCAATGATCTCTCCTGCGATTTTCTTCGGCACAGCCCTGGTGCGCAGTATATCCTCCAGAGATGCCTGATTGATATTTATCTTGACGGAATTTGATTCGGCGCAAACAAATTTCTTAACTGGCGGGATAAGCTTTTGGGAGATATTTATGCCCAGGCCTGCTAATGCAACCGCGGCAAGGAATACAACTACCTGCCTTTCCTGTTGTGTTAAACCCAACATCCTTTTTCCTCCTTTCTCCTTTAATTGACGAAAGAAAAGAGGAAATCTAACGCTTTTTTTGGCTAAATTACGAGGTTGACGAGTTTCTTGGGGACAAGGATGAAATTCTTTACCGGCTTATCCTGCAGCCATTGTTTTAATTTTTCATCCCGATAGACAAGTTCTTTGAGCTGCGATTCTTCCATATCGGCGGGGATATCTATTTTCGAACGGACTTTTCCGTTTACCTGAATAACCAAAGTTATTACATCTTCCACCAGTTGCGCCGGGTCATATTGCGGCCAGCCGGCTTTAATAATACTGCTTTTATTTCCTAAAGATACCCAAAGCTCTTCACAGAAATGCGGGGCTATAGGGCTTAAAAGGATGATTAATTTCCCAAATACTTCCTTATCTGCGCCGAAGGAATAAACGGCATTGGTCAATTCCATGAGGGTGGCGATGGCTGTATTGAATTTGAACCCTTCGAAATCTTCCGTAACTTTTTTTATAGACCTGTGCAGAATCCTGATTAACTCCGGATCTGCGGTTTCTTTTAAATTCTCCCGGATGCGCCAAACACGGTTTAAGAATTTATTGGCCCCCTCTATCCCTCTTTCATCCCATTCTAGTTCTGTTTCGGGAGGCGCGGCGAATAAAATAAAAAGCCGCAATGTGTCGGCACCGTAATTCTTTATGATAGAATCGGGGTCGACTATATTGCCGCGTGATTTTGACATCACCTCGCCGTCTTTTAGCACCATGCCCTGAGTGAGCAGCCGTTTGAACGGCTCTTCTGCGCCGCAGGCGCATCCGCCTTCGGCGGAAAAATTCAGCATCCCCAGGTCTTTAAAGAATTTTGTGAAGAAACGCGAATACAGCAGGTGCAGGATCGCATGCTCAATGCCTCCGATATACTGATCAACCGGCATCCAAAGCTTTGCATCATTTTCATTAAACGGCCCATCAAAAAAACGCGGGGAGCAAAACCTTAAGAAATACCATGAAGAGTCAAAAAAAGTTGCCATTGTATCGGTTTCCCGTCGAGCAGATGACCCGCATTTAGGGCAATTTGTATTTACGAATTCCTTTACCTTGCTTAACGGGCTGCCGCCCTCGCCGGTAAAAGGGGCGTCTTCAGGGAGTTCAACAGGCAAATCTTTGTAAGGCACAGGCACTGTCCCGCATTTGACGCAATAGATCACAGGAATGGGCGTCCCCCAATAGCGCTGCCTTGAGATCAGCCAATCGCGCAGGCGCCAATGCGTCTCTATTTTTCCGATGGACTCTTTCTCCATCCATTCCGCGATCTTTACTTTTGCTTCCTGATTCGGCAAGCCGTCAAACTGGCCGGAATTAACCTGGATGCCATCGCCTTCATATGCTTCTTTTAATTCTTCTGCCGGCAGCTGATGGCTGGAATCTGATGGCTGGATTACGATCCTCATCGGCAGGCCATGTTCTTTAGCAAAAAGAAAATCCCGCTGGTCATGGGTAGGCACTGCCATAATCGCGCCTGTGCCGTAATCCATTAAAACATAATCAGCCAACCAGATAGGGATGGTTTCATTGTTTACCGGATTAACAGCGTAGCTTCCGGTGAATATGCCCTCTTTCTTCACGTCAGAAGAAGAACGCACAACCTTGCTTTCTTTGGCAACTTTATCAATGAACTTAAGCGCCTCTTTTTCCTCGGGCTTTCCCCTGATCAATTCTTTTACAAAAGGGTGTTCGGGGGCCAAAACAATATATGTCGCCCCAAAGATCGTATCTGCCCTGGTAGTAAATACAGGGATGGCCTTTGAGTTGTCCTTTGTCCGGAAATATATTTCTACGCCCTGGCTCCTGCCGATCCAGTTTGACTGCATTGCCAATACCCGCTCCGGCCAATCCTTAAGCAGCAAGAGGTCTTCCAGCAATCTTTCTTTATATTCGGTGATTTTTAAATACCACTGCTCCAGGTCTTTTTGCTCGATTTTTGTATGACACCTCCAGCATCCTCCGTCGATAACTTCTTCATTGGCAAGGGTGGTCAAGCATGCCGGGCACCAATTGACATTAGATGCCTTCTTATAAGCCAGCCCGCGCTCAAACATTTTTAAGAATATCCATTGGTTCCACTTATAATAATCGGCATCGCAGGTGGAAACCTGCCTTTCCCAATCGTAGGAAAAGCCCATTTTCTGAAGCTCGCGCTTCATTTCCTCAATGCATTTATGGGTCCAGGTGTCGGGCTTGGTTTTATTCTTGATTGCCGCGTTTTCTGCCGGTTGGCCAAAAGCATCAAAACCCATGGGATGCAAGACATTAAACCCTTGCGTTAATTTGAAACGCGCTGCCACATCTCCTATGGTGTAATTGCGCACATGGCCCATGTGGATTTTGCCTGACGGATAAGGGAACATTTCCAAAAGGTAATATTTTGGCTTATCGCCGCTGAATTCCGCCCTGAAAGCGCCGGTTTCCCGCCACATCTTTTGCCATTTTTCTTCGCTTTGCTTAAAGTTATAACTCATTTATTATGATTGATCCTTAAAGGTATAAGGGAAATCATTGTTTCAATGCCCTGCAGCACCTGGCCCATTGTGCATGGCTTGGTCAGATAATGGTCGGCTTCAAAGGCATAGCCCTTTTTAAATGATTCCAGGTCTGTCTTTGCGCTGATAATAATTACCGGCCTCCACCTGTCGTTAAAATTCTGCCTGATCTCCCTCAGGACATCAAAACCGTTCATCTTAGGCAGCATGAGGTCTAGAAGTATGATGTCGGAATCCGCCTCTTTTAATTTTGCCAGCGCTTCCTCCCCGTCGAAGGCCATATCTACGTCATAGCCCTCTTCCAGAAGTTTTTTCGAAAGGTTCTCGGTAATATCCCTGTCATCATCTACTACTAATAACCGATGAGCCATATTTATCACCTCATTTTTAGTTACAAAGGACGGATTGCTCCGTCCTGATGTGCAAATTTTCCCTTATCTGGAAAATTTGGTGGAGCTGAGGAGGATTGAACTCCTGACCCCTTGCATGCCATGCAAGTGCTCTCCCAGCTGAGCTACAGCCCCATAATTAAGTATTGACCTTTGCTATTTTAGAATATAAAATAGCTGGCGTCAACTACCTTTTTGCCGGGGTGGCGAAATGGCATACGCAGCAGCCTCAAAAGCTGCCGAGGGCAACTTCATGAGGGTTCAACTCCCTCTCCCGGCATTTTTTAATTACAAAACATGGTCCATAATGCAAACTATAAATGGAGTCCGAAACTCGCCTACATAGTTGGATTAATTACCACGGATGGTTCGCTTTCCAAAGACAAAAGGCATATCGATTTCACATCTAACGACCTACAGCTATTAACAACTTTCAAAAAATGCCTATCCTTAAAAAATAGGATCTGCGAGAAACCCAATTCGCATAAATCTGGCAAAAAATCCTACCATTTACAATTTAGTAACGTAAAATTTTATAATTGGCTTTTAAGCATAGGCCTGATGCCTAATAAAACTTATTGTTTGGGAAAAATCAAAGTCCCCAAATTGCACTTCAGGGATTTCTTACGCGGGCATCTAGATGGCGATGGCTCAATATTTACTTATACTGACAGATATATGAGCTATAAAGGAAGAAACTATAAGTATAACCGTATTTATACGTCATTTAATTCGGCTTCGTTCAAAAATCTTAGTTGGATAAGGGCCATGCTTAAAGAAGAACTAAATATAGCTGGGGCATTAAATTCCTGGAAAAGAAATAAAAACCATGTAGCTGAGTGGAAACTTAGATTTGCCAAGAATGATTCTTATAAACTTCTGTCTTGGATATATTACAAACCCGATTTACCCTGCCTTTTGCGAAAAAGAAAAATCGCCCAACGTTTTATCTAAACCGCCCAATTATCCTTAACAAATAAAAAAACTCGGCGGAGCGGCACGCCGAGTTTTCTTATTGTTGACACATTCGGCTTCACTCAGTGTCAATCCTGAGCGTAGTCGAAGGATTGATTGCGGCATAGCGGACAATCCCAGGCAGTTTTTAAGAACTATAAGCGAGGATGCTGGCCTAAAAGGCCGTTTTTATTTCAAATACGGCTTAATGACGCGGTAGATACGGCTGGCAATAATATTGTAGCCATCCGCATTAGGATGAAAAAAGTCGCTTTTCATCCTGGGATTAGTGATAATGCCGCCCATAATGGAGGGGATAAAGATCGCCTTGGTTTCCTGGGCGATCTTTTTGTAAGGGGCGCGGTATTCCCTCATTAAAAACCCCGCGCTTATATCAGTAACAGCAACCATAGCGCCTGCTGCCTGAATTTTCCGTACTATCTCTTTCAAGTTATTAACCGTGTCCGCAAAAGGGATTTTCTTTAAAAAATCATTCCCCCCGAACTCAACAATCACTAGATACGGCTTATGCGATAAAACATCTGATTCCAGGCGCTTCAATGCTTCTTTTGTAGTATCTCCGTCGATACCGGCATTAATGACCGGCATATCCACCATTTTTTTAAGGGCCTCAGGGTAAGATTCTTTTGCATCTACCCCGTAACCGAAAGTTATGCTATCGCCGAAACAAACAATAACCTCGCCCTGCGAATCCCTGTTGGCTATTTCTTTCTTGGCGCAGCCCGGCAGATAAAGTAAAACAACTACCAGCAGTAAGCCGTAAACTATAAACTGTAAACTATTTCTTTTCATAACTAAACCTCAACTGCCCGCAAGCCGCTTCAATATCCTCGCCCCGCGGCTTTCTTAAAGTCACGTTTATCCCTGAGGCGGAAAGTGCGTTTTTAAATTGGCTGATCTCTTTATCTGAAGGCGCTTCAATTTTAAGCTCTTTTACCGGGTTAGCCGGTATAAGGTTTACTTTGCTGTCCATGCCTTTTAATATTTTACCCAAATCCGCGGCATTTTTCAAATCAGAATTAAACCCTTTGATCATGATATATTCAAAGGTGACCTGGCGGTTGGTCTTCTTAAAATAATCCCGGCAAGCAGGAATGAGTTCCTTTAAGGGGTAAATTTTGTTCACCGGCATGATTAAATCCCTTGTCGCGTCATCTGCGGCATGGAGCGACACGGATAATTCAACCTGCAGGCCTTCATCGGCTAATTTTTTTATTCCGGGAATAATGCCTGATGTGGAAATAGTGATCCTGCGCGCTCCGATATTCAGCCCAAAAGGTGAATTGATGATCCTAATCGCCTTCATTACACAATCATAATTATCAAACGGCTCTCCGGTACCCATAAATACTATATGGGTGAGCTTTTTTTGGGAAGATTTATATTTCAGGAATAACGCTTCTGCGATAATCTCCGCAACAGAAAGGTTGCGTTTAAAGCCCGAAATGCCGCTGGCGCAAAAACTACAGCGGAATTTACATCCTACCTGAGTTGAAATGCACCCGGTAACCCTGTTAGCGCTGGGGATACTTACCGCCTCAACCAGGTCTTTATCGCCCAACCTGAGAAGAAATTTTTCTGTACCGTCAGAGGACTTAAAAATCTTTGCCAATCCCAAGCTTCCGATAAAAAAGCGGCTCGCCAGCTTTTTTCTTAAATCATCCGACAAGTCGCTCATCGCGCTGAAATCACTTATGCCTTTTTTATGAACCCAGGAGAAAACCTGCCTGGCATGATACGGCTTTTCCTGCCAGCCGGACAATAATCCTTCTAGTTCTTCTATGGAAAGATCCCTTAAATCATGCTTTGGCATTAAATGCCCTATCCTGTCAATCGCAGCTTCTCTTTATCGACTTTACCTATCCTGTTCTTGGGCAATTCGCTTCTGAATTCGAAATAATGCGGGACTTTGAAATGGGCCAGATGCTGCCGCAGGAAATAACGCAGGTCGTCTTCAGCGATATTCTTCCCTTCTTTTAAAACCACAAAGGCCTTAGGCACCTCTCCTCTTAATTTATCCGGCACCCCGATCACGGCAGCTTCTGCGATATCCGGATTTTTATGCAAGACCGATTCGACTTCCGGTTCAAAAACGATCTCGCCGCCCACCTTGATCATTTCTTTCTTCCTGCCGACAATATAAAGGAAACCCTCTGCATCAAATTTGCCTAAATCTCCTGTATGGAACCATCCGTTTTTAAGTGTTTCCATGGTCAATCCCGGGTCTTTAAAATACCCGTCGGTGACTACCCAGCTTTTAACTACGACTTCGCCTGCAGAACCAACAGGCACTTCTTTTCCGGAGTCATCAAAAATCTTGACCTCAACCCATGGTGCGGGCCTTCCCACGCTTTCGATCTTTTTCGCTCCCATCGGCAGGACTACTGTCGGGGCATTGGTTTCAGTCATACCCCAGCCGTTTAAAAGGTGGGCATCGGGGCAATACTGATGAAACCTGCGCAGGGCATCCGGAGAACTTGACGCGCCGAAAGTAACTATCCAGCGCAAACTTGATAAATCAAAGGTCTCAAATTCTTTAAGCTGCAGGAGCGCATAATACATTGACGGCACAATCCAAAAGAAATTTACTTTGTGCGCCTGGATATTCTTTAAGAATTCCACCGGGATAAAACGCTCCATTAAGACCAGCGTATACCCGAAAGAAATAAGGTTCTGGATATAGATAAGCCCGCCTAAATGTGAAAACGGCAAAGCGCAAAGCGCCGTATCTTTTGCCGCCATATCCGAGTTTACAAAAAACTCCATTGATTTCGGAGGAGCGCCCAGCTGCAGATAGTTGATTAAAACACCTTTGGGCTTTCCCGTCGTGCCGGAAGTATAGAAAATAATGGCGTAATCAGAATCATTTATCCGGGCATTTGGCGCTTCGGCCGGCTCTTTAGCTATGATTTCTTCAAAACTTAGCGCATTGTCAATTTTTTCCCGGCAGGAAATAATATTGTCGAGCGTCGGGACGTCTTTTTTAAGCTTATCGAGTGGGATGTTTGCCTTATGTTTTAATATAACTGCTTTTACTTCTGCATGTGACATGCACGTTGCAAGCTCATCTTCCGTAAGCATAAAATCCAGCGGTACGCTTACTCCACCCAAAGACCAGATCGCCAGGTAACTTACAATATACTCAGGCCAGCTGGGAAGGTATATCGCAACTTTGTCGCCTTTTTTTATGCCTAATTTGGATAATGCAGAGGCCAACTTAAAACTTGAATCGCGTAATTCTTTAAAAGAGATATTTTTATCCTGGAAGATGACCGCGGGTTTTTCACTGGCGCCAGCTACCCTTTTATTCAACAAATCAACTATGTTCATCCGCTCCTCCTATTGTTTCTTCTTAAATAACTCTTTCATTTTTTTGCCGAAATCCTCAAAATCCTTGACCGTATTGCCGATTTTATCCATAAGCGCGGCCGGCGACTGGCTGGCGAGGTTTTTTATTGCTGCCTGCTGCATTATCTGCTTAAGTTTATCCGAAGTGATCTGCGGATCATCAAGTTTTGTATCAAATACAAACTCAAAAATGATATTCCCTTCTTTATCGGCGAATAAATCCAGCGCCTTTTTCTCCAAATCAAATTGCTGGGGCTGGCCTTCCGTTGTTTCCTCCTTCAAATAAACCAGGTTATAAAGCTTCATCATGGAATCAACATTGAGGTCGTTGTTTTTTGCCTTTAAGATGGAAACCAGGTTTAATTTAGCTGAAACAAGCTTCCTGTGTGAAATAAAATCCCCGTAATAGGGGGCAAAATGCGTAACCTCAAGGCCGCTGATCTTAAAAACTCCGTCCATATCTTTTGCTTTTAAATCCACCCAGCCGGAAAAATTCATCCCTCCCAGGGCTTTTTTGTCCCCATCGCAGACCTCGGCATTAAAATCGGCCTTGACCCTTAAAGAAGCCGGTAAGGTTATTGAGCCGGAAACTTTAAGATTTACTTTATCAAGCACCGTTTTATACCCGCGCTGGGATATTTTCCCGTCGGTAAATATGATCTCGCCGTCCGTAATATTGAGCCCTGTAATAATTATTGCAGGCGGCTTCCCGCTGCCTGATAAAACAGGCAGGATGAGCTTGCCTTTTTCATCTGTCTTTAAATTTATTTCCGGGCGCATAATATTCACGCCGTTTAAGATTATTCTTCCGGCAAATACGCCGGCGAGGTTCGGGGAAAAAATAATCTGTCCTGCTTTGAAGAAATCACCGATTTCTAAACCTTCTATTTTTACAGAAAGAGGGATTGCGAAACTTACTTTATCTATCTTTACATCGGTTTTAAGGTTTTTCTCCAGCTGAGCGGTGATGATATCTTTGCCTTTAACCGTCACAATGCCGGCGAAAACCGCGATAATGATACCAGTAACCACAAGCAGCGCAATCAGTATCTTTATGAATTTTTCCATTATATACTCCTCTAAAATCCGTACCAGTAGCTTACTAACGGCTTTTTATCCGGGCTGTTATCAATTATGATATTCTTAAGGCGCGTGTATTCCAGGAACCCTTCTCTGCCTAATTCTTTGCCGAAACCGCTCTGCTTGAACCCTCCGTAAGGCAATTCATTAAAAAACATACCGTAAGTGTTAACCCAGATGCAGCCGGCATTTATTTTTGCGGCGAGAGTTTGGGCAAGCGGAATATTTTGCGTCCAGATTGACGCGGCTAAGGAAAAATCGCTTTTATTAGCCAGTGTTATCGCATCTTCATTTGAGGAAAATTTAGTGATGACAACTGCCGGGGCAAATACCTCTTCGCAAAATATCGCTGAATCAGCTTTTGCATCCACAATAACCGTCGGTTCAAAAAAGAAACCGTTTTTTAATGCCGTCTCTTCGGGCATTTTGCCGCCGCAAAGGACTTT
>VGKM01000025.1 GCA_016867005.1 Candidatus Omnitrophota bacterium
GATTTTGAAAAAAGGTTCGGCGACTGGGGACTGCTTTTTTTACGAATACAGCCAGGCAACGGAAATACTATTTCCCCGGGCCTTAACCTTTTCTCCGGGGTAAATTATAATGCCCATGATAACGGCCCGAAGCCGGAACTGCGGCAATACTGGTACAAACAGCGCCTTTTTGACAATCAAATTTCTTTAACTGCGGGCAAGGTGCAATCAAGAAACCTGCTCGATAGAAGCATATATGCCGGAGATGACGACGCCCAATTCCTGGCAGATGTATTTAATAAATCGCTGGCAATAGAATGGCCTTCCAGGTACGGCCCGGGATTAAATATCGCCGTAGCCCCGCAGAAAATCGGCTTTCTTGAATTCGGGGTTAATTATTTTGACGCGCCCGGAAAATGGGTTCACCTGGGCCGGAATAATGTTTTTTCGTTTGAAACAAAACTTAAATCCCGCCGCGGGAATTACAGGTTTTATTCCTGGGTAAATAAACGCAAACACAGAATGCTCTTAAAACAGCAGGATAAAAATTTGAATTACGGGGCAGGATTCGGCTTTGACCAAGAGATAGCGGATATTTTCGGTATTTTCGGCCGTCTTGGCTGGCAAAGGCCTGATTTAATCCCGGCTGACGGAGGCGCTACAATAGGATTTACCTGGTCAGGCGGCGGACAAATGACGGGAAAATATTGGGGGCGTAACGAAGATGTTCTCGGGATTGCTATCGGACAGTTATTCCCCAGCAAACAATACCATGATGCCGGCAATCCATCCGGCGCAGAAGGACACTTAGAGCTCTATTACAACTTTGCGCTCGGCAAACACTTCCATATAAGCCCTGACCTGCAGCTTATCTGGAACCCCAATGGCGTAACCAAAGAATCACAGGGCGATGACGGCGCAATCTTTGTTTACGGCATCCGCGCCCGCTTCGATATGTAAATTATTCCGTATCCTTATAAAACTGTTCGGCCCGTGGATGGATCTTAAACTTTCCTGTTTCCTGAAAAGAATCAAAAGCAATCGCCCCCAAGAAAAGAATAAGCATAATAAAAGCTAGGACCCGCCTCCAACCCCTTCTTTTGGTTATCGCCAGGATACTCGGCAATATGCCAAACAGCATCACAATGCCAAAACCCCCTGCCACATCAATCGCCTTTATAAATATATCGGGAAATATCAGGGAAATTGCCAGCGGCGGTAAGAAGGTAAGCGCAATATTCAGGGCTTTGCTTTGTTTTTTGAAATGATTGACCGTCAGGTCTTTTATGAAAGCTGATAAGCCCATTCCGTTTGCCAAAAATGATGTAATGATCGCAAGCAGGGAAAAGATCAGTGCAAAAAGCCCGAATAACGGAGTTGCAATGATTTTTGAAAGCGGAATTGTAGCGGGTTGGTTGTTCTCAAAAGCATAAATTAAGCTTGCCTGCCCGTTATGCACGGGTATAGCGCCAACGCCGACCAAAATCCACAATGCATTCATTATGAAACCGATAATCATGCCCAAAAGTATGGTCTTTTCCATAGCGCGGTTATCCCATTTAAGCGCCTGGCATATAGTAGGTATGATATTATGAAAATGAAAAGCCGTTACAACAATAGGGATAGCACATGGCAGGAATTTCCAATCAGCATACGCAAGCTGGTTGATTTTTATATGCTTTGCACCCATAAAAACAATAATACCAAAAGAAACAAACATAAGCGTTGTAAATAAAACATTATACTTCTCAATAACTCCTACGCTTGTCAGTATAATTGAACCGAGTACTGCAAAAAATAAAAGCACAACCCATATATGGAATGCTTGCGGAATATTAAATAAGCTTATAATTATGCTTGAGCCGCCGGTAATATAGGCGACTAAAAGCCCATACAGTAAAATAAGGTTGGCAGCTATAGCAACCCATTTTCCGAAAGTACCGAGGTATTTTTCATACAAGCTTGGATAATTAAATGTTCTTCTTTGGCTTCATTAGCTTCTTTTGCCAGGACTACCGCACTGTAAAACATTGCTGCGCCGAATACAAACATGTTGATAAGAGACGGCATAAAACCTGCCAGGCCTGTGTTCACAGGCAATGCCAAAATGCCCGCGCCGATTAAATTTCCTACCACAAGAAGCGAGACCGAGATCAAAGAAGCAAAAGCTATTTTTGTACCGGCATTACCCATTCTCTCTCCTTTTTTAACAGATTGCCGCGCAAACGGCTAATCCGCCTTCTGATGTTTCCTTGTATTTTGTGCACATGTCTTTGCCCGTCTCAAACATTGCTTCCAATACCTGGTCAAAATTTATTTTTTGTTTCCGCGGGTCGCCGGCCGAAGCAAGAAGGTATGCGTTATAGGCCTCCACTGCTGCGACGGCATTACGCTCGATGCATGGTATCTGGACATAGCCGCCTATAGGATCGCAGGTCATGCCCAGGTGATGTTCAAGCGAGATCTCCGCAGCATTCTCAATAACGTTTAAAGGCGAGCCGTTTACATGCGCTAACAGGGCTGCTGCCATAGAAGATGCAACGCCTACTTCACCCTGACAGCCGACCTCTGCCCCTGCGATGCTTGCATTATGTTTAGAGATAAACCCGATCAATGACGCAGCAAGCATTCCGCTGCGCAGCGATTGCTCCGATTTATTAAAACGGTGCTTTAAAAGATACAGTATCCCGGGGATGACTCCCGCTGACCCCGAAGTAGGCGCAGTAACAACAATATGCCCTGCGGCATTTTCTTCGGAAGCAGCCAGGGCATAAGCATTTAAAAAACAAGGAAACGGTCCGGAATATGCTCAACCGGAAAATCATGCGTGGGCTGATGCGCCCTCTTATATAAGGTATGGGCCTTCCTGGCAAGGCCGATTGGCCCGGGCAGCAGGCCTTCGGAATGTATCCCGTTTTCCACCGACTCAAACATCACCGATATTATTGCGTCGAGTTTCTTATAGATTTCGCGCTCGCTTGCGCCTGTCAGCGCCTGCTCATTCTTGATCATAAGCTCATCCAGGGAGATATTGGCTGTGCCGATTATTTTTTTGAATTCCGCCATATTGCCGTAAGGGTAAGGCGGTTCAGGGCGATTCTCTTCAACTTCCCCTTTATATTTAATAAAGCCGCCTCCAATGGAATAAAACTCTTTTTCCAAAAGCACCTCTTCTTGCGCCATTAATTTCATTATCACGGTATTTTGAAACGGAAAAGAATGCTGCACTGCATCAAAATGGATATTCTTTGAGCTAAAAGGGATTTCTTTGCCTTTCAATTTAACAGAATATGTTTCAGGGCCCTCTTTAAAGATTTTCTCAAATTCCTCAGAATCGCAGGTTTGCGGCTGCCACCCAAGGATACCCGCAGTGATTGCGCGGTCTGTGCCGTGGCCTTTGCCGGTAGCGCTAAGCGAACCGTATAAATGAATCTCTATATTTGTAGCGGATTTGATCTTCTCTTCAGGCAGGCCTTCGATAAATTTGAGGAAGCGGTTTGCTGCGCACATCGGCCCTATGGTATGCGAACTTGAAGGCCCGGGGCCGATCTTAAAAATATCAAATATGGATAATTTTATCGAGCTCATTTTTTTTCTTTTTTGCGTTCTTCTATTTCGCTACGCAGCTGTTTACTGATGATCCTCTCTGTTTCCGCATGAGTATTGGCTATCTTTAAAAGTTCTTCCTGCAGTTTGATACGCCGGGCAGTTTCCTTTTTAAGCTCCAGCCACCTGCGCCAGGAAAAAATAGCAAAACCGATACTTAAAGTTATAAGCGCTGTAAGGATTTCATCGATATAGGTTAACGCCTGGGGATTTTTCTGGAACAGTTCTACGAGGAATTTAAAAATGTTGAGAAAATAGGAAATAACCAATATAAATACGGTAATAATTGCAAAGATTATCATATCTTTTTGCATTTCAAGCATTTGCTGCTCCTTTGGTAAAATACATCTTAATATATATTTTATCACGACAGGCAGGAAAATCAAGATTGAGAATTTATTTATTCTTCAAAATAGGAATAAGTATACAATGCAAGTTTGGCAATAAATTTTTTGGCGGGGACGCTGCTTCTGGTGGCATGTTTTGTCAATACGCAGATAATAAAATCTCCTCTGCAGGTATAAACTATGCCCGCATCATGGCAAATCCGGCGCTCAAGCCCTGTTTTATGGGCAACGGTGATTTCCGGAGGTAAATATTTAGGTATGCGGCTGTTTGTCTTTGCCAATTTTAAGACCTTGAGGCACCTTTCGGAAATATTTTTGTTCACAAGTTTTTTACGGTAGATCTCTTCCAAAATATCAGCCATATCCCGGGCAGTCGTAAAATTCTCAATTCCCATTTTGTCCCTGGAATAATAATCAGCGATCCTGCGGTTTAAATTTGTATCTTTTAACCCGAAGGATGCGAATGCGTTATTCAGGTAATCTATCCCGACTAAGCTGGTCAGCATGTTTGTCGCAGTATTATCGCTATCACAGATCATAAGGCCGATCAGCTCCTCAAC
This sequence comes from Candidatus Omnitrophota bacterium, assembly GCA_016867005.1. Classification (GTDB taxonomy): domain Bacteria; phylum Omnitrophota; class Gorgyraeia; order Gygaellales; family Profunditerraquicolaceae; genus VGKM01. The sequence continues at coordinate 4,493 of VGKM01000025.1, forward strand.
GGTAAATGACTTGCCCGCAGGCATATCCTTCAGGACCCCTGAGCCGGAAAGCTTGTCTTTTAATTTTAGCGTGATGCTCTGGGTGAGATTGATTTTTCCTTCATCAGCAGCAAGAAAACATGCTGCCATAATAGGGATTTTTGCCAAACTTGCCGAAGGGAACAGAAGGCCTTCATTATGACGGAAGACCAATCCTGTTTGCATGTCTTTAATTACCACGCCTGACTGCCCTTTAAATTTATTTATTTCAGCTGTTAATTTATTTTGCAGGGCGCTCCATGCGGCTTTTCTTTTTTCTAAGATGATTTTACGCTGGTAATCAGTGTAGGCGCGGTAAGAAAAATACGCAACAGGTATTAAAAACAAAAACGCGATTAATATAATTTTGGTTTTTTTCGTAAACATTTGCTCTATTATACTATTTTCTGCTGATTATACAAATAAAAAAGCCCTGGCAAGAATGCCGGGGCTAATTTTGGCTCCCCCCGTACGACTCGAACGTACGACCTGGTGGTTACACGTGACCCGAAATTACTTCCGGACGCGGACTATATCTTTGCCGTCGTCTTTCTCGTTACGGCAGCAGGTGCATAGTCTCTGAACCTTCTCTGACTTTCGTCAAAGCTCGGCTGCTGATTACCCTCTATAAAGTAGGGCTTCCAGCAATTCTCCTGCAGTTTCAACTGCGGTTTCCCGCAGAAGCTGCGCTTTGAGCATGAATTTCGCGGTGACAATTGGCACAAAGTAACATGCACTTATCTAATTCTTCCTTAACTTTAGCCCAACTCCTTGTATAACCTTTTTCGGAGATGCTAAAGTCCTTACCTGAAGAATTAGTATGATGAAACTCTAAAGCTTCGATACAGTTATCGTAACCGCATACTGAACATTTGCCGCCCTTATATTCAATTGCCATCTGGCGAATTTTCTTACGCCTCTTATGAACAGCAGCAATTAAATACTGACGGCGATCAGCATAGCTACGTGTATCAAGCTTTGCCAATGAACACCCTCCTTTCATGCCCTGTGCCACTTGTACCCGAAGCAACTTTTGCCTCGGCCACTTCGTGGCCTCGGCACAGCCACTCGCTCTACCAACTGAGCTAGGGGGGAATGATTTCTCCTTTGGGGAATTGATTTAAAAGAGCGTAATTGTAGCAATATTTTACACGAAATAGGTTTGCAGTCAAACGATTTTTAGGTAGAATATAGGGAGTAAAAGGAGATAAGAAATGGAAAAAGCCGTAATCATATTATCCGGCGGCATGGATAGCACGACCCTATTATATGACATCATAAACCAGGGTTACGAAACATACGCGCTAAGCATAAATTACGGCCAGAAACATTCTAAAGAACTCGAATGCGCCGCAAAAACCTGCCAAAAACTAAATGTCCCGCACAAAATAATCGACCTGTCTGTATTGGGTAAAGAATTGCTCTGCAACAATGCATTGACTTCCGAAAAGATAGAGATCCCGCACGGTAATTATAATGAAGGTAATATGAAACTTACGGTCGTGCCTAACAGGAACATGATCCTCCTTTCTCTGGCTATTGGCTATGCAATAACTCTCGGAGCAAAAAAGGTCTTTTACGCAGCCCATGCCGGAGACCATGCCATTTACCCCGATTGCAGGCATGAATTTATTGAAGCGCTAAAAAAGGCCGTCAGCCTTGCGGACTGGGAATCAATCAAACTGGAGGCGCCTTATTTAACGCTGGACAAAGGAGATATCGCTATTAAGGGCAAGGAGTTAGGAGTTGACTACTCCCTGACCTGGAGCTGCTATGAAGGCAGCGATAAGGCCTGTGGAATGTGCGGGACCTGCCGCGAAAGGATGGAAGCATTCAAAAAGGCAAAAATTACCGACCCGCTTGGATACAAAGATTAAAAAAATACCCTCTTGCAGCTATTGAAAATCGCTTTTCCTGTGCCTATAATTTAAGTATGGGGAACATAAAATTAAAAACTCAAAGAAAACAGGATAAAAACCTTAAACACGGCTTTACGCTTATTGAATTACTCTTAGTCGTAGTAATCCTGGCTTTTTCTCTTACCGGAATATTGGCGGCATATGTTTCCTGTTTTGTTTTAAGCGCCACATCCAAAAATATCAGCATTGCGACAAACGAAGCGCTGACGCGCATTGAAGAAATACGCAGTACGCCTTACGCATATATTACTAACAGCCCGGCTGACGCGATGAACCCGGGTTACAAAAGCAGTCCGGATTACAGTTTTTTTGTAAACAGCCTGCCTTCGGGCGTCGGCTTTATAAACATTGATGATTCAAACCCGGAAAGATTGATCGTTACGGTCAGCTTATGCTGGCGCCAGGGAAACAGGATAATCGGAGAAGACACTAATCTAAACGGTTTGCTTGAAGCATGGGAAGACATTGATAATGACGGGATTACGGATTCAACGGTGCAATTTTCCACCATTATTGTAGACAGGCCATAACTAAGATGAAAATAAAAGGATTGACCCTTATAGAAACTCTGGTCGCGGTGAGCATCTTCGTTGCATTAATACTTGTGATATTTACCGTTATGGAAACCGGCAGGAATGCATGGTTCACCGAAGACGTATCTACGGAACTACGCCAGGGCATAATAAACGCCTTCAGCGTAATGGAAAGGGAATTAAGGGAAACAGGGAACAATTCTCCGGTAATAAATTTACCCAGCGGCACTTCCGCTAATTCTCTTACCTTCCATCTTCCGCAGAAAGATGCTAACGGAGATATCATTTTGGATGCAAATGGAAACGTAACCTGGTCGCTAGATACGATAACATATGCTTTGAACGGGGCCGGACAAATAACCAGGACAACCCAGGGCTCAACCACCATCCTGGCAAACAACATTATTTATTTGCAATTTAGGAGGCCTGCTTCACGCGATGAACTTTCGATGGATAAATCTACTCTGCTTGATAATGTCATGCAGATCACTGTCGCTGCCCGTAAAACAAACGCCTTAAGGCGCGTAATTGACGACAGCGGACAGATCACTATAGAAATGAGGAATTAATATGAAGATAAATTTTATAAAATCAGGCAACGAAAAAGGCATAGCATTGGTCGTCACCCTAATGGTAATCACCGTCCTTGTTATTTACACCTCTGCTTTAGTCAGCGTTAGCATCAGCCAAAATATCTCTGCAGACCTGTCTAAGAGAAGGACGATCGCTTATAACCTTGCGGAATCCGGGCTTGACCATGCGATTTATTGGCTAAGATTACCGACAACTCCTTATCCTTATATAGGCAATACTTCCCTAAGCGGTAGTATCCCAAATTTGGGGGCTTATCAAGTTGAAATCACCGACCTTGGCGGAGTAGCAGGCACTCCGACCATACGCCGGTATAAAATAAGCTCAACCGGCACATATAGGAATACCAGCCGCAGATTATCCAATTTCGTGCAGATAGATAACTTTGCGCGCTGGATCTGGTTTACCGATACAGAGACCTACGGGAACTCAAATGTCTGGTTTTGCAACCGGGATATCCTCAACGGTGAAGTCCACACAAACGGGCACCTGAATATTTACAGGGACCCGTTTTTTGGAGGCGGTGTAAAAACCGCGGATAATTACATAAAATTTTATAATAACGGCAATAATATAAATTTAACCCAGACATCAAACCCCCCGCATGATACTCCTACTTTTAGTGCCGGAGTTGAGCTCGGGGCAAACGATATCCCTATGCCCGGACAGGCAGTAACTTTAAGGACCGCTGCTGCTAACGGAGGGATTTATTTAATAGGAAACTCAACAATCGCCCTTAACAGCAACGGGACTATTAACATCGCCAATGACGCTTATTGCAATAACTGCACTACCACTTGCCTGCCTTGGCCATGCAGGCGCAATTGCTGCACCACCACCTGTGACCCCAGGCCCTGTATCGGCCAGCCACTTCCTGCAAACGGAGCTCTTTTTGTAAGAGACGGCGACCTGACTGTCTCAGGGACATTGGATGGCCGCTTAACCATCGGCTCAAGCAGGGACATCATTATAGGCGGTGATGTTGTTTACGCAGATAAAACTTCAACCTCAAACGATATGCTTGGCATTATCGCAGAAAATGATGTCATGATCAGAGACACTTTTACTAATCCTGCGCCTGACAACCTTGAAATCGACGGCTGCATCATAGCCCTGAATACTTCATTCTATAAGCAGAATTGGGACAGCACATTATTTAACAGGGATACGCTGACAATCTTAGGAGGCATTATCCAGCAGGAACGCGGGCCCGTGGGCACTTTTAACGGCACAACAGGAGAAAAACGCAGCGGATATAATAAAAGCTATACTTATGACCAACGCATGATAGGCAATCCTCCGCCCTTTATGCCTACAACCGGGGATTATGTCACCTTATCATGGCAAGAAGACCGGATCAATTAAAATAAGGGAGTTATAAAATGAAAACAAAAATCTTGTTGTCTTTATTTGCTATTTTCATAATCATCCTTATAGTAATTAACGTCGCAATCATGAAGAAGAATATTCAATTAGCCGACCCGGAAATCCTGCCTCAGAAAATAACAGAAAGAGCCGGCTCTTCTGTTTCCAGGGACACGGCTCCTCTCAGGCCTGCTTTGGTTAATAGGCCTCAAGCCACTGAAAAAATACCCAGAGTAAAAAGAGAGTGGCGGCCGGAAACCATACCCGCTTCTGAAATGGGCGGCGTTATCAAGCCCGAACCTGAATCTACGCCATCGGATTCAAACAATAAACCCGCCACTGCTGCGCCAAAAACAAATAAAATCCTCACCCCCGAAAAAGTAAATGAAATGAATTCCCAGGGGGTCATGATTTATTAAACCTTCCCAAAAAAATTGAGCTTGACGCCGCAACTTTTTAAGATTAAACTTATTGCATGTATGAAACTTTCCTTTACCATCCGGAACGCGGTTTAAAAACAGAACTGACGCCTGAAGAGATGTCGCAAGCAGTACAGGATCCATCTTCTCTCCTGTGGCTGGATATCAACGACATCGACGATTCAACAATAGACCTCTTAACAAGCATCTTTAACCTGCATCCTCTGACAACAGAAGATTTCATTATGCCTAACGCCAGGACAAAGGCGGAAAAATTCAAAGATTACCTTTTCCTGGTTATTTTTGCATTACAAAACCATAATAACGGCAAACACGAGAAAGCCAAGACAATCGAACTTGATTGCTGCCTCGGGAAAAATTTTCTCGTTACCTTCCACAGCGACCCCATAACTCCTCTTTCTGCTTCAAAAGAAAGGGTCAGAAAGCAGTCGCCGATAATCATGCACGGCGCGGACATGCTGCTTTACTCAATAATCGATTCCTGTGTTGACAGCTATTTCCCCATAATCAACGAATTCGATAACCTCGTTGATGATATGAGCGATGAATTATTCAAAGACCCTACCCAGGATACATTAAAGAAAATTTATACTTTAAAAAATGACGTAATGCATTTAAAACGCACCATCGGGCCGCAAGCAGATGTGATTAATCTTGTGGCGCGCGGCGACTTTGAATTCATCTCTCCTGCAAATTTAATTTACTTCAGGAATATTTACGATAACCTGGTGAGATTGAATGATGTGGTAGGCACCTCCCGCGACATTATTACAGGCGCAATGGAGGCATATGTTTCAATCGTCTCAAACCGGCTCAATGAGATCATGAAGACGCTTACAGTCATTGCCACAATGATGATGCCCCTTACTCTTGTAGCAAGTATCTATGGGATGAATTTTAAACACATGCCGGAGCTTGAAAGCGTATACGGATATCCTGCCGTTATAGGATTAATGGCCATAACAATGGCGGCAATGCTTATCTATTTTAAACGCAAGAAATGGCTCTAAATAATCCCTGCCTCTAATCCTTTTATCTCTTCTTCCAACCCGGAAACTATCTTTTCTATTTCTTTCAGGCGCCTTCCGTATGACCTGGCTGTTTCTTCGTCACGGTAAATATGAGGGTTAGATAAGGCCCGCGCCTTGGCATAACTTTCAAGTTTCAGGTTTTCTTTTTCTTTCTCTAACTTAGTTATTTTCTGGCGGATCAGGCTGTTATGCGCCTTACGCAGCTTCTCTTCTTCCCTCCGGCGCTTTTCCTCTTCTTTTGCCTTAAGTTTTCCCTCTTCAATCCTTGCCTTCTGAGGGTCGATCTTCGGCTTATGCTGGATGATCACTTCACCTTCATCTTTTTTTTCAATGTAATAATCAAAATTTCCGGAAAATTTTCTGACTCTGCCTTGCTTGACCTCAAAAACAGAATTAGCTACAGTGCGGACAAAATAAATATCATGGCTTATAAAAATAATCGTGCCTTCATACTGATGGAGCGCGTTTACTAATGCTTCAACCGCATCCACATCCAAATGCGTCGTAGGCTCATCCAGAAGAAGCAAGTTCGGAGGGTCAATTAATAATTTCGCCAGGATCAATCTGCTTTTTTCCCCGCCAGAAAGGACTTTTACTTTTTTATCCGAATCGTCTCCGGTAAATAAAAATGCCCCCAATATAGTTCTTATGGCTTCTTCCGCCATGTAGCCGGGCGCTGCGGAATATGCTTCCTGCAAAACGGTATTCTCCGGGTTAAGAACGTCGGTCCTGGTCTGGGAAAAATAACCTATTTCTACGTTGTGCCCTGTAATGCGCCTGCCTGAATCAATACCGACAACACCTGCCATTATTTTTAATAGCGTTGATTTTCCTGCGCCGTTCTCTCCCGCAAGGACAGCTTTCTCTCCCTGGCTAATCTCAAAATCCAGGCCCTTGTAAACTTCGATGTCTCCGTATGACTTGGATATCCCCTCCAAAGCCATAACCTTCCAACCGCTTCTTTTGGCCGGCGGGAAACGAAAACTGCTTATGCTTTCACGCACATCAGGCGGCAGGGTAACCGCTTCTTTCTCCAGCCGTTCAAGCGCTGTGCGTTTTGACCTGACTGCCGCAGCTTTATTGGGCTGGGCATGGAACCTTGCGACAAACTCTTCCAGCTGCTGCCTCTTTTTTTCCTGCTCCTTAAACTGCTTCTCAAGATGGCTCCGCTTTTCTTTCTTTATCTGTTCAAAGTGTTCATAATTGCCGCGTACCTTGAACATTGAGCCGTTTTCAAGTATCAATGTATAGTTGGTAACATCGGTCAAAAACGCTTTATCATGGGAGATCATAATAAAAGTGCCCCTGAAACCGCTCAAATAATCCTTGAGCCAGAGCGCT
>VGKM01000026.1 GCA_016867005.1 Candidatus Omnitrophota bacterium
TCGTTTTTGTAAAGCGACCTTGCAGAATTGAGATGCGCCATTAGCGGTGCGCATGTCCAGTCATTGCCGACAACAATATCCGGATGGATATTCATCATCTTCATCGCTTCTAAAGAGCCCAAAGAAAGGAATATAGCCCTCAGTTCTTCATGTTCTTTGGTTGCCTTCTGGTTGGTATCTACCGTATCCCCCCTCAATTGCCCGTAAAGCGCATCAGCAAAAATCGGATTATCCAAAAGAAAATAATCCACTCCTTTTATCTTTGCGCTTGCAATGGCTGCGGGATACATACCGTGCCTGCCCATATATACCTGTGCCAGTTTTCCTGTATAGCGGATACCGAACCGCCTGATAATTTCATCTTTAATTTCCTTCCGCTGAAAATTATGTTCGGGGTCTTCGCTGTATTTATAAAGACAGCTTATAACATAGACCTTTAACCCGGAGTTTGTTAATACTACCGGCAATTCGCCCACTACGCTTCCCATGCCTCCTGATTTTGCGTGAGCTGCTTCCGGAGAAACAAAGACCACTACTCCTACATCTACCCAGGCAAGCACTTTTGTTGCCACGTCCTTAACCAATTTATCGGTTGATTGCTGTACAACCGCGCTCAGAAGCCTCTTTATATTGCAATTTTTGTGTTTAAGCAATATATCATGGGCAATGACGGTTAGATCAGCGGCTTGCAAAACATCTACTTTACTTGCCCCTTCAACCTTATGGGCTAATTCTGCAAACCTTGTATGGAATAATCCGGATTCAGGAGATAAAACTGCTTCTTCTATATATTTAAAAGCGTAGTTATATGTTATACGCCTAGGTTTGTATTGGCTGTTGTAGCGAAGCAAGGAATCATTTAGTAGATTTCCTTTTACAGAAACATAACCCTTTGCTTCTTTTATTGAAAATACCGCAATCCCGTAAGAAGAAAGCTGGACGGATAAATTCTCGGCAACTAATTCTTCACCGGTAAATACTTGCTGCTTCCCTGATTCCCGTTCTGTAATAATATAGTAATTTTTCGCAGAATTCTTAACCCCAAATTGAGCCCATAACGAAGAAGGTTTGATCTCTATATATGCCTCTTCCCAGCTGCAATTAACGACAAAGGTAAGATTTTCTTTATTGCCGTATCTTGCAATTACAAATATCTTGTTGTGATCATTAAAAATATAATTTTCTCCGGTATGTAATATTTCATTATCCCTATATAAGGCCAATGCCCTCTTATAAAACTCTTGAACCGTCTCTCCATAGATATTCTTAAAATCAAGCTGCGCATAATACCTCTGCCTGTCTGCTTCTTCATAATTATGGTAGGTGAAATTATCAATTCTTATGCGGTGGACTTCCCCTATTTCCTGCCGGTTATATATCATGATCGGCCCACGGGTAGTAGCAAGCCAAGTCCATATAGCTGCTTTTAATCTACAAGGGCCGTAGCTCTGCCATCTATCCATTAGGCGATAAAAATCATGCGTTTCAAGCGCTGAAACAACCTGCGCACCTTCGGGTAATTGTCCCAATAGCCAGCGGAAATGGCCGTTTAGGACATCTGTCCCCTCGCCCTTTATAATGACTTTCTGTAAATCCATATAGGTACCGGCATCCATAGGGATAACGCCGGACTTAATCAGCTGTATGTCCCTCCCATAGTTTTCTCCGATAAAGATAAAATCCCGATAGTTTTTATTGATTTGAGAAACCAAATATACTAGGAAGGGATTAGCTTCATTTGTTTGCCATTGGTTCACTACCTTAAAACCACCCTCTGTATTGCGCTCCCATGAAGTAATGTTAGCAAATAGTTTTTGTTTACTGTTCAACGAGCCATCAACGGGAAGCATCATTCCTAATCGATGGGCGACATCTACCCTTGCGCCGCTGATGCCCAATCCGGCTAATTTATTTACTAATTCCCCAAACGCCTTTAAAACCCTGTTATCGCGCCAATTGAGCATTGTTGAATCATGCCATTCAACAGGGCTGCCGTCTTCGTGATTAACGCTTCCGTCCGTAGCAAGCCGCCTTACAATCTTCCCGTATGCTTTTGCTTTAACATATGCCCATTCGGGTAAATCTCGGAAATTCTGATTCACATGAGGTATGAGGTCAACAATCACCCCTATCCCCATCTTCTTTGCTTTAATAACCAGTTTTTTAAGGCCTTCCTCGCCGCCTAATTCCTTGCTGATATTAAAACTAAGGGGCGAGAATAATGATGCGTCCGGCCCAACCTGCCCAGGAATATTTTCCGGCTTGTCTAACTGATATGCGCCCATAACATAAACATACCTATATCCATCTTTTTCCAGGCGTGGCAACATATCTTCAATATTCTTGAATGTCCCGGGGATAGCTCTTCCTTTAGCATCATATCTTACTCTGTTATCCTGACCGTAAATCCCCAGATAAGCAGACCAGGCCTGATAAATCATGGCACCCCGTAAATCCTTTTGGCAGAAAATAATAACATTGCTATTTTCTTCCTGAGAATACTGCCATTTTCCTCTTTCGCCCTGCCTGGTTTGTATTGCGACATGGATAATGCCTTTTTCTGCTTTTAAAACATCTTGTAAGATTAATCTAACAGAGCTATCAGTATCAGGAACAGCTTTCAAGGCCTTATAAACTATCTTATTAGAGGTATTTTTTGCGACTGCAAGGCGGACAGAGAATTGTTTGAACTTGTTTTTCTCTATAAAAGGATTGAAGCCAACCCTAAGAATTAAATTATCAAACTTGATATCTTCGTCGATCTTAGCTATCTTAGTTTGGCTGGCTTGCGGGAATATTGATGGCCTGCCGCTATAGGTTTTAGTTAGGATCTTTTGGGCTTTCGCCTGAATTTGCCAGTTATCAATACCTAAGGCGGCATTTAGTAATCTTTCTGCTTGGTTTTTCAAGGCAGGCGTGTCTAGCAGTGCGTTTAGCCTTTCAATCGCTTCAAGAATAACTACCGGGTTATCGGAATTAAGTTTATAAACAAGCTTATAGAATTCAGGATTTAATTTATAGAATTCAAGATCATCTTTAATCCCTTTAATTTCTTCTTGGTCAAAAATTATATCTACCCTTAACCCCTGTCCAAGATATGAACATGTTTTGTCTGTATCGGTAAGGTAATCAATGAAATGATCCGGAGCGATTCTAACAAGTAAGGGCTTACCTTCCAGAGAATAAAAAATATCGACGTGATTGTCTTCAAAATATGCCTTATCAAAATCAGCTATTCTGCTGCTGTTAGAAACTTTACGCAGAATACTTCTAATGGTTTTTATCCTATTTTCATTTGATTTAGCCGTATGAAGGCCCAGAATAGGCGCTAAAAGATTCTGCTCAGCCAAATATTTCCAGCATTCGGAAAAATCCCTTGCAGAAACATATGATTCTTCTATTTTTACGGCATACCTGTGAGCTTCGGCTCTGGAAACTTTCTTTTCGTATCTTAAATATGCTTCAACCGCTTCATGGATGGAAGTAGGCATACTCTCCGGATTTGCCTCATCGGTAACATCCGGAGCAATTAATATGTAAGGCAGACCTCTTCCATTGAGCAGAACCAGGCCAAAGACCTTTTTAAATATCCTGCGAAGCTTGGTATTTGTGATTAATATTTCTTTAGGCGGTGCGCGTACATGCTGCGCAGAAGCTAATTCTTTCAACAATCTTGCTGCGCCTGCTTCACCCATAAACCGTAAAGTTTTAATTGTCTGCTCTATATAAACATTATCTACCGGCTTAAAGTTTGATATATCAATTCCGGCAAAAGCTTTATCAACTTCTTCCTGTGTCGGAGTAGCTTTTCCCGGGCGGGTCCGGGCGGAAGGAGCGGATTGATCAAAGAATACTTTCGCTTTTTCCGGGCCGGGATAAGGGCCTTCACAAACCTCAATAATTTTATTTTCTTCGCCAAGGAACTCGATATTGTGCCCACCTAAACTGATAACCCTGTCGCCTTCCTGCAGTAATACCGCGCCAAGATTCTTGCCTTGTGGCGTATAAACAGTGTATCGTGCCCTGCCTTTTGCCATAATTAACAACTCTAATTTCGGCTTTTCAACTGGAGTATGAACGTGAGGCCTGCCTATTTCTCCTTTAACAGGTGATTTTGTCCCGACACCTAAAGCAAACTGTGGATTAGTAATAACTCGATATTTCGGAAAATCAAGATTACCTCTTAAAATCATAGCCAGGATATCTTTTGTATATTTCCAATCGTAAATTACCTCAGGCACGCCGTTTTCAACCAAAACATCAAGCTGATAATCCGACTTTCCGGCTAAGGCAGGCGTCTGAATAATAAGAGAAACTTTCGCTTCTGTTTCTGCAACAAAAGTGCCAGTTGTGAATACCGTTATCAGGTCGCCAGCATTTAATGTAACATATTGATAAGGCAATTCGGAATCCCTCAAACATGCTTTAATTGTTCCGGATTCAACATAAACCACATACTGAGAAAGGATATTCTCAAAATCAACTTTTTCTCCTGTCTTCAACTCCTGAACCTTCAACTGAATTGGGAGATCAGAAGGAGTAGAAACAAGTTCATTCTTACGGACAATTATCAATTGAGAGCGTAATTCTTTTTCTTGCTTAGCGCCTTCTATCGCCACTTTGATCTCTTCAGGCGTCAAGGTATCATCGATCTGCTGAAATCTGGAAGCTATATCCGGGTCATATTGCCCGGATATCTTCCCAGCCCTGGCTCCTTCTAAAGCAGCATTAATCTCAGCTTCTGTCAATTCCTGTCCAGCAATCTTTAAGGCCTGCTCCATCTCGACTGAAAGCGAAGTATTTACTAAACAACCAACAGGTATCGGAGCAGATTCCCCGCCCGGAAGAATACTTACAGAAGAAGATTTCTTAACGTGTTTTATTACAACTAAATATGCAAATTCTGTCCAATCGACATCGGCTTCTAGGGCACCTCTACGGTCAATAAGAACCCTATCTACTTCTCCGGGATACTCTTCTTCTAATGCATTCTTGTATGGATCATATCGCACAGTGATTATAAATAAACTAAAATCTTCACCGGAATTCTTCAGGTATATCTTTTCGAATTTAGTAGAATCATTATCAATAAATTTCATCGCCATAAAATGTTTGCTTTTTTCAACTGACAAAACCTTACCGCCACAAAGATACCTTGTACCAGCTATTACTTTGTTTTCCACAGAAAGATTTGATAGTTGATTAGCATTATAGGCTTCATCTGCTATAAAGAAATCTATTTTACTCGGCATAATTCCGGCTGCTTTTATTACTAACGCCATAAACTCTTCGGTTAAATCCTGCCCTTCTTTACTGTTCCAGCGCTCATCGTAAGACGCACAGTCATGCAACTTATCATTGATGATGACTGCGTCATATTCGCCCTTGCGTTCCATTTCTCCAACTGCGTTCCTTGCGCGTTTCTCCCAGTCTTTTTCTGTATCTGCCCCGCGTTCTTTTTGGCGCGCGAACATTTCTTCATAAACTACTTGTTCCGGGATTTTGTTTTGTTCACGGCAACGCCGTTCGATTTCTTCATCGCTTAATGGCGACATAAATATTGAGAAAATCTGTTTACCGAACTTTTCTCTCAACATCTTGGCCCAATCAACGGATACTTCGATGAGTGGGACTTTCCCGCTCTCAAATGCCTTGGCTACATCACGTAAATCTAGCCCTTGTTCTTTCCCATGAACTCCTTGCATCAAGAATATCTCGGGATTATTGTCAACTAATTTCTGGATTTCTTCGGATTTGCGGAAGAAATAGGTTACTCCTTCCTCTTCTCCTTTTCGAGCATCTCGAGAGGTATAAAGGACAACCCGCGAGAAATATCCCGGGAAATGCCTTTGTATTTGTTCCCATAAAGGCCCTTTGCCGACTGCTGAAGGACCGGAGAGTAAGATTAATTTCTTACCAGAAGCGATCATCTCTTTTATTAAAGCAGAATCGGATTTTTCTTCCGAAAGTGTTATTTTATCCGAATGAGCATTAACCAAGGGTAAGATTGAATTAACAGGGATGGCGCTTGCAACATATATCCTGTCCGGTTTTAGGCCTTCGATTACTTTATATGATTTCTTTATGCCATTTATATTTTTCTCTATCTTTGTTTTTGCCTCAGAAATAGTTTTGCCTCCTATTTCTTTAATAACCCAGCTAACTGCCGTTTTCAATTTCGGGTTTATAGTTGCATCGGACTTAATATTTTCAAGAAGAGCATCATCAGGCAAGTTATATTGCCTTTGTAATTCATTAAGGTATCCGAGCATATGCCTGAAGTTTATCTCGTATGCTTTCTGTGGCTCAAAACGGCTTATCCCTTCTATGCCTGTTTTTACTTTGACAAAAAGCGTATCCACCATCCAGGTTACCATACCTGCAAGATTCGAAGGCGTAATTACAGGACGCACCCTTGATGGCTCAAAGGCCTGAGAGGCTAAACGGTAAGGGGCCTCAAAATATTTAAAGAACAATTCTGCTTTATAATCGCGGTCAGGGCTGAGGAATTTCTCAAGAAAAGATGGAATTTGATCCGGTTTTATGCCGCAAGTCTGTTCAAGGAACCTAAAGTTATCCTTCCAATAATTAGCAGAATTAAAATTAGGCAAGAATATTTTTGTTTCTTCTGTAGTGATTTCTTTCCTAAAATAATCCGACATCTGGAATTCTTCTAACAACCCCTGGGTTCCTGGCGCCCTGCTTGAAACATAGTTAAACAACGGCTCTTTAACGCTAGCCGCAGAGCCTCCTTTTTGCCCCTCAGGCTTGGTACATACTTCATTAATAAGAGTGCTTCCGGTAAGATACATTAGCCCGAGAAAACGAGGATCGATATTAGCGGCGCGGTTATCAATATTGGAAATGAGGCTGTAACGGTAGTTATTTTTCGCCAATTTTGCTAGCATCCCTGAACGTATACTATCAAAGAAACTTGAATCATGCCCATCAGGCCAGAAAAGATCGTCATTCTCCTGTTGTGGATACATTCTACGCAGGAAATCTCCCGTGTTAGGATACAATATATACGCAACCGGTATCTGAATCACATAAACTTCCGGATAATAAATGTTAGTATTAGCATGGGTAAAATGCCCGGAGCGCGGTATTAATTCTCTGTACCCGAGGCGCTTAATCTCGCCTACCAATCCGGCATGAGTGTGATGGCTTGTATATAGCACAACCGGAATATTATGTTGTGTCAATATTCCTTTTTCCCTGAACGCTTTGTTTGCGCCGGCAACCTGCGCAAAGAGTATTTCCAATATTGTCCTACCGCCATCAACATCTATACGATAATTTGCCTTGGGTTCTTCCGACTGGTAGAAATTACCCTGCCCGTCTATATAGACCTCGGCAAAGCGGGCGCCCAAACCGCCTGCCAGGACTTCCACAAAAAGTTGATTTAGGAATTGCTCGCCCAGAAACTCTAAGGATTCTCTTGTTATGCTTATAGAATCATCGTGATGAGGATTAATTCCGAAAAGTATTTTATTCTTAACCTCCTGGAAAATAGTTAATTGCTGAATTAACTGTTCTGCCTGATTATAAGCAACTTTCAGTATAAGAATATCCTGTTCGAACTCAACATCTTCTTCCCATTTATTAAGCTGATTGAGATCCTTCAAGAGTATGTTTATATTGGAAGGATTATTACGGTTATGTATGTAAATGTCTCTACGGATAAGTTCTGTGATAAAACGGAATGCTGGTATGCGCGAGCTGGTAAAAGGATCGGGATCAATGAAACCGCCTTCTACGCGTACTTCACTGATAAGAATATCAAAAGCTTCTTTAAATAATGCCACTTGAGAAACAACATAATCATTAACAAAATCTTTATAAGTCAGCGCAAATACCCTGCCTAGATGGTATTGCACTAATACAATCCAAGAACCGGCATCATTATGATGGCGGTGGTTAGCAATAATCTTCTTAGCGATTTCAAGATGCTTAACGGCATCTGAAGTACCATTATAAGCATCAATATAATTAACGAAATTGTAGTTACTCTCAAGCGCCCCAATAAATTTATTCAAGCATTCCAGCCGTTCTTCCCTATTTTGCCCAATAATAATCCAGCTATAAACAACCTTAAAGAGCTCTCTTGCCCTGAAGGACGGGGCTATTTTATCGGTTTCTTCTTCGCTTAGGAGGATGCCTTCTGCAGTACGGTGTTTATTCTCATGGACTATGGCCTCACATATAATTTTAATTAATAATTTCTTCTTGTTAACATCAAGAGACGGGTATAAAACAGCTAACTGATCCAAAAATTCCTTCATTGCATAAGCATGGTTATGTGACCAACTACGAGTCAGGACAACTCCTAAGTTATGGGTTATCCCATTTAAAAGTACAATTTCAAAGTTATTACTTATTAAAGAGCAAGCCGAAGCTGTTAAAGCTTCATAAAATTCCCGGGTTTCCGGGCTTGATTCGGGGGAATAATGCGGCACAGGGATATATCCTTCTTCATCCGGGCCGAATTGAATAGAATTAAATAGCGCCCAGGCATTTTGCTGTTTGGATATTATTGCCTGGCGTATGTACTTCGACAAAACCTTATGTTCTCCTTGTTGAATAGAACCACCTTGCAGGCGAATAGCAGGGCCGTCAGTATTATGATTAGCGGTAAATTCCGGGAATCTTCTATCTTTCTTTGATTCGACTCTTTGAATAAAACTACTGAGGAACCCTGCTTTATTTCTTAAAATAACCAAAGCTTCGGCAATTGTTTTGGTGGGGTCTTTAACGCCCAATATTTTCACGATATAATTTATTTGGGCTTTTTCTTTTAAATCATTAAGCCACAAATTTCCTATCTCGGCATCCCCCCCAAAAACAGAAGCCAGGTTCTTAAGGAACCTTACAGCTTCTTCATAATTTTCAGCATTTTCTTTTAATGGCTCAAACCTGGTGTTTAATTTCTTGAGGTTGGCTTCAGTGTCATCCTCTGCTACGTCGGAACCGGCAATAACTTCAACAAAGCAGGTATCTGCTACCCAGGTGTGGTCTCCAGCCAGGTTAGTGCACTGTTTTGCGGGGAAGCGCTTGTCATCCTCAAAGCATTGCATCTTAAGCCTGACTTGCTGTTCCATAGCATGGAACTTAAGCTCTGACCTGGTTGAATTATCGGTGAGGAACCTGCTTAACCATATTTTTACTGCTTCTTGAGTAGATAGGCAGGTAATCTGCTGGATGTAACGCACGATATCAACAACATAGTTAGCGGTGTTAAACAGAGGCATGTAGGTGTCGCTTTCCTCCTGGGTAATGCCGGCCTTACCTTTGGCTCTTTCTTCGGGCTTAACAATGGTATCAAAGGCCTTAACCATCTGGAAGCCTTCAATAAGCCCTTTATTGTTGCCGAAGTTAATGTTCGGAGGCAAACAGTCATTCTTAAACCTTACAGGGGCGCCTCCTTTTTGGCCTTTGGGCTTTATGGCGATTTCATTGATTAACGGCTTGCCGGTTATAGCCATCATGGCAAGGAGCGCCGGGTCAAGGGAAGCTGCACGGTTATCGACATTAGACACAAAGAAGTACTTATAGTCGTCTCTTACCAAATCAAGTATCCTGCCGCTTGTTATAGGCTGGACAAAACTGGCATCATGGCCGTCAGACCAGAAGGCATCTTCTATGCTTAAGTTTGGCTCATAATTGACCAGGAAGTCGCCGGTATTCTTATAGATTAAGTGGGACTTGCTTGAACCAATAAGCAGGACATCTGAATAATACGGGTCATTATTATAACGGTAAATATGGTCATTGAAGGGGTCTTTTTCATAGCCGATCCTTGCCAGGTCAGAACGGATGTCGTTCTCGGTGAGGTGGCTAGTCATGATTATAGCCGGCATGTTCCTATCTAAATAAGTGCGGCCTCTATACAATTCATTCTTAGCAGCAACCTGAGCTAAAGATATCTCAATGATCGAATGCAATTCTCCGTCTACCCCGATACGATAGCTCCCCTTCGCCTTGGGGTCAACATACTGCCTGCCCTGTTCATCAAAGAGGATATTGGCATAACGCATGCCCCTGCCGCCTGCGGAGATGATTGCTGCTGCATTACGCATGTAATTCTCAAGGCCTATGCGTTCAAGTTGTTCATAAGAAAAGATTTGCTTATTGCCGTTCTCATCTTTTAAGATAGTGTAATATCCCGGCAAAGGAAGGACAACCGAGTCAAATTCAAGATTGGGGTTTTCTTTTAAGTAGGCCTCTGCTTCTTCTTGCGTCTTAAACTGCAGGCCTCTTCTCCAAGGTTCAAGTTGCTCCAGGCTGGTTAACCTAATATTGGAGCAGCCATTCCTACCGCCGCTACGGATGACCTGCTGTTGCCTGATAAGTTCGCGGATAAAGCTGTACGCGGCAAAGGGCTGGCGGGTATCCGGGTCATAGTCAATTGCTTCTTTGTAGACTAAGGTATTGTATGCCTCTCCGAAGACTCTTGAGTCGGGGTTAGTATTGTTAAATACATAACCTAAGTGCAACTGAGCAAGGATTTTGTTGATTTTACCCGGCAGAGAGAGCAGTTTATCGGCAATCTGAATGTGTTTTCTTAGTTCATCCTGGGAAGGCGCGCTTCCTGTAACCGCATAAGCATTTAAGTAAGAAATGAATTCAATATTGCCATCTTTGTCTTTAGTAACGGTATTCAGGAAATTGTCTAAATTAGGCTCTGTGTTGGTGACAATAGCAGTATATATGACTCTAAAGAGCTCTCTTGCCCTGAACGACGGGGCAAAAGAATCGGCTAAGGTCTCGGTGATAGGCGGGCCGCGCGGTGATTCCTGGTCAATATGTATCAATTCATGCCTTAAGGCCTCGATTAAGAACTGAATTACCCTTGCCCTATTGGCATCGTTTAGCTGCTCATAGAGGTCTGCAAGACGATGGAAATACTTCCAGGTGGCGTAGGTACGTTGACTAGACCATGAAGGATAGAATACGACATCATCAAAGAGATTATTTACGAAAATCAAATCAAAGTTTTCTCTTAAATCGAGGCCAGAATTCTTAAAGGTATATTTAGTGTTGAAAATTTCCTGATATTCTTTCCTCAGGTCGCTAAACAACTTACGCTTATCTCCTAACATCGAGATGGCCACATCGCCATCTTCTCCATTCGCATCTACAGCTTTCCAAAGCGCCCAGACATTGCCAGAACGAATACCTGCGCCGACCCTATCTTTTCTTGCCTTGGCTTCATCAGGAGTCAACCAGCCACCCTGGAGACGAATGGCACCTGAAGGCAAAGATTTCTTATTAATGGTTGGTTTGGGGTATTTTCTATCATCTTTAGCATCAACTCTGGCAATAAAACCTTTTAGAAATGTTGCTTTTTCTGATAGCAACCTGATTGCTTCAAGCAAAACCCTGGAAGAAGACGGCATATTTTTATGCAAGAACGACAATTCTTCCTTCTCGCCATTCTTATTATAAATAAATACCTTAAAATCTCTTAATATGAATTTCAACCTGGCTTTGTCTTGCAGCGTTGTAATCGGCAAATCGTTTATGCTCACATCCCCCCCAAAAACAGAAGCCAGGTTCTTAAGGAACCTTACAGCTTCTTCATAATTTTCAGCATTTTCTTTTAATGGCTCAAACCTGGTGTTTAATTTCTTGAGGTTGGCTTCAGTGTCATCCTC
>VGKM01000027.1 GCA_016867005.1 Candidatus Omnitrophota bacterium
CTTATAAGGCGCCCACCCTTTATCAATTAAACGCAGGAGCTGTCCAGTTCATGTTTGGCGGAGGGAATCCCAACCTTCAGCCGGAAGAAAGCCAGACATATGAAATAGGGGCCGAGCAGGAATTGTTTAGCAATAAGTTAAAACTGGGAACTGTATTTTTCCGCACCCAGCTGAAAAATCTTATTGATGCAAAATACGACCCCGTAACCTGGTATACACCCCAATATTCTAATATCGGCAAAGCCAGGATTTACGGATGGGAAAACACCATTGCTTTTCAACCGATCAAAACTGTCAAATTTGATGCCGGTTACACCTGGCAGGATACGGAAGACAAGAGTAACGGAGATGAATTATTGAGGCGCCCTAAGAACAAGATTTTCTTCAACCTTGGGTATACGCCTAATGATAAAATTGACATTGCCTTAAAATTCATCTATGTGGGCAGGAGAAGCGACGTAGGCAATTTATTGCTTAAGGCGTATACAAAAACAGATTTCAACATTAACTACGCCTTTAATGCAAACATTAGCGCATTCTTTAAAGTGGATAATATTACGGATGAACGATACAATGAAGTCATAAACTATGCAGAACCCGGCCGCATGTTTAATGCCGGGGTCAAGGCATCGTTTTAAATGAGGTAGGGCGGATTGGAAAAGTTCTTGATATGGGTTCTTAAATATGCTATCTAATTATCTATGAAAACAGACAAGGTTTTTCTTACGGCTTTAATAATTTCTCTTGGAGTACATGCGGCTATTTTTGTGCATAGCTCGGGCCTGAAGATCTTCAATTTGCCTAAGAAAGAGAAAAAAATCGAGCTTAGTTATGTTAAAGCATTGAAGGAAGAGCCTAAACCGAAGCCCGAAAGAAACATGCTGCAAAAACCAAGGGACGAATTTTTAAAGATCCCGCCGAGGATTACAGTTGAAAAACGGCTGCCCCCTCAATCAAGCGGCGAAAAAAAAGAACTTGCCGCAACAACGCCTGTTTTTCAAAAACCCGTTTTGGCTAAACCTGACATTATCGCGGTAAAAAAGAAAATCACCCTGCCGCCGGTTGATATGAATAAGATCAACAACCCATCATACATCAGCTATTACCAGATAATCAGGGAGAAAATACGGCGTGCAGCATATCAACATTACTCGCGTACAGAAGAGGGCGAGGCATTCCTCTCCTTTATGGTCTCATCTGACGGCACCTTAAATGAAGTCCGTTATATTGAGGAGAGGTCGACAAAAAACCCCTTCTTAAAAGAAATCGCCTTAAAAAGCATCAACGAAGCTGCGCCATTCCCTGTGTTCCCGAAAGAGCTCGCTTTTCCACAATTATCATTTAATGTCATTATCTCTTTTGAGATTGAGTAACACCGTGGCACATTGTAAGCGCTTTCCTTGACAGTTACCCCTTCTTGTGCTATACTTTACGATATTTTACCCACCTATGTCCGAAAGGAAAATAATGGTCCTAGATACAATCAAACAATTTAAGTGGTTTGATTTATTTATTCTAATTCTTTTGTTCAGAATATGTTACGTAGCGCTTAAAACCGGTTTTCCAACAGAGGTCTTTAAGCTGCTGGGAACGATATTCGCTACTCTTTTATCACTGCATTATTACACTATAATTTCCGATTTTCTTAACGCGCGGTTTTCAATCACGGCGGTGCCGCTGGAATTTATGGATTTTATCATTTTTGCCATCCTGGCGGAAATGGGATATTTTACCTTTTCCATGCTGCGTTTTGCCTTCTTGCGCGTTGTAAAGGTGGAGGCTATTTCCTTGCTAAACCGCTGGGGAGGCCTGGCTGTCGGGCTTATGAGAGCAGGATTATTAATAGGATTACTTACATATGGCGCAACCATCTCTTCGGTCAAATACCTTAAATCCAGCGTTGAAAATTCTTACTTCGGCAAATACACTTTTGAAATTTCCCCTTCGCTATACAGAAATTTCTGGGACGGCTTCATCTCAAAATTCCTCCCGGATAGCAAAGCAAATAAAATCGTAGAAGAGACAATAAATAATTTCGGGAGAAAATAATGAAATTAGGCGAGTTTTACAAACAAGCTATTGAGTTCGGCAGATTACATGACCCGCGCAAAAAAAATGAAATAAAAACTTTTGAAGACAGTAAGATACTTTTTGGAGATATAAAGACTGAGGTAAAAAAAATCCTCATCGGTATCGATATAGAAGTAGGCGAACTCATGCTCGCTGATAAAATTCGCTTCCGGGAGGGATTGGACTTAGTCCTTGCACATCATCCCGAAGGCCATGCATTTGCTTCATTATTCAAAGTGATGCGGTTACAGGTTGATATTCTGGAAAAAATCGGGATAAACAAAAGGGTTGCCGAAGAATTGCTTGAAGAAAGGCAAAGAGAGGTGGAAAGAAGGCTCCTTCCCAATAATCACACCCGCGCAGTAGATGCCGCAAGATTATTGAACTTGCCTTTTATGTGCCTGCATACCCCTGCGGATAATCATGTCTTTGCCTATATGAACAATAAAATAAAAAATGAAAAGCCAAAAAAAATAAATGATTTGATAAATATGCTCATGCGCATCCCTGAATATAAAGAAGCGGCTAAAATCGGCGCAGGCCCTCATCTGATCGCCGGTTCTTTGAACAGAGAAGCAGGGAAAATACTGGTTGAGATGACAGGCGGCACCGAGGGCTCGCGCGATGTTTATGACAAACTTTTCAAGAAAGGGGTCCGTACCCTTATCAGCATGCATTTAAGCGAAGAACATTTAAAGAAAGTAAATGACGCAAGCTTAAACGTAATAATAGCCGGCCACATTTCTTCCGATACGCTCGGCCTTAACCTGCTTCTTGATAATATCGAACGCAAATCCGGCGAAAAATTTGAGATATTAAGCTGTTCCGGCTTCCGCAGGATCACCAGGAATTAATATTCTACCTTTCATTTTTAGCACAGAAGAAAACGTTTATTTATGACAAACAGAATACCGGAAAATTTATTGGAAGATATTTTAAGCCGCGTTGACATCGTGGAATTGATCTCGGGGTACATCCCTCTTAAAAAAGCGGGCAGGAATTTTAAAGCATGCTGCCCATTTCACCGCGAGAAAACGCCTTCTTTCATGGTCTCGCCCGAAAGGCAGATTTATCATTGCTTTGGCTGTAATGAATCGGGGAATGCTTTCAAGTTCCTGATGGCTTATGAAAGGTTCGATTTTCCCGAAGCTGTGGAGTTTTTAGCCAGAAAAACCGGGGTAATCCTGCCGGAAAAAGAAAAACGCACTCAGGAAAATATAAGCATCACTACACAACTTTTTAAGATCAATGAACTGGCATGTGCTTATTATCAAAAATCATTGGATTCAGAAACCGGATCTTCCGCCAGGGGCTATTTTTTAAAACGCGGCATTCCGGAAGAAGGCATCAAACTGTTCAAATTAGGTTTTGCCGAAGACAAATGGGACGGATTGATCAACTATTTGCGTTCTAAGGGCGTCGGCCTTGCATTATTGGAAAAAGCCGGGTTAGCCATAGCTAAGGACCGCGGCGGATTTTATGACAGGTTCCGCAACCGGGCAATTTTCCCTATTTTTGATATTAAATCAAGGGTGCTTGGTTTCGGCGCAAGGTTGCTCGATGAAACAAAAGGCAGCACTGCAGCAAAATACATTAATTCACCGGAATCCCCGGTTTATACTAAAGGGAAAAACCTTTACGGCCTGAACCTCTCAAAAGAGGCAATACGTGAATGCGATTCCGTTATAATGGTCGAGGGTTATATGGATTTTATTATCCCCTATACCTACGGAATTCATAATATAGTTGCTTCGCTTGGGACAGCGCTCACAGAGGAACAGGCCGGATTGCTGAAAAGGTTCACTCAAAATGTAGTGATGGTCTACGATGCTGATGCAGCAGGGCAGATGGCTACTTTAAGGGCCCTTGATATATTTATCGAAGAGGGGATGAATGTAAGGATCGCCACGCTCCCCGCAGGGATGGACCCTGACCTATACATGAAAAAAAACGGGCTGGCCTCATTTAAAGAAATGGTAAATTCGGCAAAAAGTTTTTTTGAATACAAACTTTCGGTTATGAAATCCCGTTACAATACTAAAGAGATTGAAGAAAGGGCTATGGTTGCCAAAGAAATGCTTATATCAATAAGCAAATTCAAAGATTCAATAGTAAAATCCGAATACATAAAGCTGTTGGCTCAGGAACTAAACGTAAATGAAGAGGCGCTGCTGGAAGAAATAAACAAGATAAAAGGGATAAAGGCGCCTTATAACGGGCAAAATAGAACAGTTGCCAAGGCCCCGTTTAACCCTACAGAAAGCTTATTAATCAGGTTAATGCTTGAAGAATCAGAGCTGATTGACAGCATACGCAAGCGCCTGGAGCCGACGGATTTCCAGGATGAAAGGACAAAGAAACTTGTTACCGTGATGTTCGACCTTTTTTCGCAGGGAAAAACCCTTGAGCCGAACAAGATCATCAATTACCTTGACGATAGTAATTCTTTGGAACTTATCTGTAAATCTGCTTTTAAAGACGACGCTTACCCTGAAGATAAAGAAAAGGTCGTTGAAGATTGCATCAAACTGATCAAAAGCAAACGCCTGAGCCATATCAAACAGAGGCTCCAGGAAGAAATACGCATCGCAGAACAAAATAAAGACGAAGAAAAATTACACAGATTGAAAGATGAATTCTGTGAATTATTAAAAAAGGGAAGGTAAATCATGAAAAAGAAGACCTTTACAAAAAAAGATGTTCAAAAGATAATCGCCATCGGCAGGCAAAAGGGTTTCTTAACATACGACGAGGTCAATGACCTTTTGCCCGAAGATGTCTCCTCATCCGAGGAAATCGACCAGATCTTCGAAATTTTAGGGAACGAAGATATTCAATTAGTGGAAAACGAAGGGGAAAAGGAACCGGTAAAGCAAACTCAGATGATCAAAGAGAATATATTGAGCGATCAGCCGGCCGTAGAAGAAAGATTTCTGCCGTTAGATGATCCTGTAAAAATGTACCTTAAACAGATGGGGTCGATTTCGCTTCTTTCGCGGGAGCATGAAATTGAATTGGCTAAAAAAATCGAAGAGGCGGAAAATAGATTCAAAGACACCGTCCTGACTACTAAGTTTGCCCGTCAGGAGATCATAAAGATTGCCGAAGACATACTTCAGGGAAAACTTAATCTCGATGAAGTAGTAAAAGAAGAGATTAAGACCAACCGTGAACTGGTCATAAAACGGATTAAAAAGATCGTCCAGCGGCTTAAAGCTACCAAAAGCGAAGCAAAAAGCCTTCAGTTGCTACTCCTGTTTAATTTCACCACTTCAGTCATTGAAATTGTGGTGCGTAATTTGGCGGGGTTGATCAGAGAGATCGATTATATTGACCGGCAAAAGAAACGCAATCTTTCAAGAAAACGCCAAATCTTAAGGACCGTCGGGGAAAAACAAGTACGCATTAAAGAACAATTAAAAGTTATCCGCTCGGCACAGATTAAATTCAACCGTACCAAAAAAAGGCTTGTAGAGGCGAACTTGCGCCTGGTCGTCAGTATCGCTAAAAAATACACTAACAGGGGGCTGTCTTTTCTTGATCTTATCCAGGAAGGAAATATCGGTCTTATGCGCGCAGTGGAAAAATTTGAGTATAAAAGAGGATATAAATTCTCTACTTATGCCACCTGGTGGATAAGGCAGGCGATCACGCGTTCTATTGCCGACCAGGCACGCACCATACGTATTCCGGTACACATGACAGAAACTATCAATAAAATAATGCGTTATTCAAGGTTATTCGTACAGGAACACGGCCGAGAACCGACTCCGGAAGAAATCGCCCACAAAATGCGGCTGCCTCAGGACAAGGTTAAATCTATACTGAAAATTGCTCAAGAGCCGATTTCTCTACAGATGCCCATTGGTGACGAGGGGGATACCCACTTTGGAGATTTTATTCAGGATAAAAAAGCCATTTCTCCGGCAAATGCGACCGTCCGCACAATGCTAAAAGAAGAAATGGGCTCCTGCCTTGGTACGCTTACCGAGCGCGAAAAGAAAATCCTCATTTTACGGTTCGGCATAAATGACGGCTGCCCGCGCACCCTGGAAGAAGTAGGAAATGTTTTCAAGGTCACCCGCGAAAGAGTCCGCCAGATCGAAGCTAAGGCGCTTAAGAAATTAAGGCACCCCACACGGTCCCGTCGTCTACGGGCCTTCTTGGATATGACCCTGGCACATCAGCGAGAATATTAAACCGCCGATATTTTGTAATTTTTTCTTGCCAAAATTTACTAAAAATAGTATTATATACTATTGTCTTTGAAGTAGTTATCGCATGAGCTTATAAGGGCCCGTGGTCGAAGCATGTTTCCCATTGGGCCTTAAAAAGTTAATATATTGGGGCCCATAGCTCAGTGGTAGAGCAGGTGACTCATAAGCCCGTTAGTAAGTTTTCCACAAGCGTTTGATTTTATTGTAATTACAATATTTTGCATATAGTTAAGAGAAATTTTGTTTCGTAAGGATTCATAAGATTTTGTAGGGTTTCAGACCTAATCTTGGCACAAAATTGACACAGATAAGATTTTAGGCAATACGTTACTTTATGCGCTCTGTCATGGAAAACCCGTTAAAAATATGCTATAGTTTATATGGAAGTGAAAATAGTACTTGACAAAGAAAAAGCTTGTTGTAAACTAATGACAGTTGCTCCCCGCTTGACTTCCCGAAAGGGCTCAGGCGGGGTTATTTATTTGCAGGAGATTAGCAATGGCGCGATCCGAACCTAAAGTCAAAAATACGATAGTTTTTGTGGATGGGCAAAGTTTGTACCGTTCTGCCAAGGATGCATTTGGTTATTTCTATCCTAATTATGATATTAAGCTATTATCTGAAAATATCTGTAAGCGTCAAGTTTGGGCATTAAAAGACATATATTTCTATACCGGTGTGCCGGACCCGCAAGATAATGCTTTTTGGCATAAATTTTGGAGCAAGAAATTAAGTTATATGGGGCGTTTAGGGATTAAGATTTTTTCCCGCTCCTTGCGGTATCACAATGAAGATTTTACCTGTCCATCCTGTAAGAAAAAATACACCTCTCTCGTAGGTCACGAAAAAGGGGTAGATGTACGGATAGCGCTTGATGTTATTAGGTTGGCGCATGAGAAACAATATGACGTTGCTATTATTCTTAGTCAGGACCAAGATCTTAGCGAAGTAGCTGATGAAGTACGCAGAATTTCCCATGAACAGAATCGCTGGATAAAGATATCTTCGTCATTCCCAATAAGTCCTACCAAAAAAGATAATCGTGGTATCAATAAAACAGATTGGCTTACGATTGATAGAAAATTATACGATTCTTGTATAGATCCGAATGATTACCGGTAAGAAAAGTTTTAAAAGAGGGCCTAAAACAGGCTTTTAGATGCCTAAAATAAGCCGTAAATTAATTAGCAGTGAATTAGCAGTTAGCTGCTAATTAATTTGGTTAAATAGTGCACATTATTTTGCATATTATTTCTTAAATATCTTCTTTATCCCCAAACGCTTCCAATTATTTACCTGCGGTAGCCTTCCTGTAATTTTATCAACAACTCTGACGAAGGCTACCGCATAGTTATCTCGCTAAAACTATCCAAAACCAGCACTCAAACAAAAGAGAAAGCGGTTTCCTGAAGCCTTTCTTTCAATCTTGATTTTACATACCTTTATGTTATATTCTTTATACTTAAAGTAAATATGGCTGAGAGACCAAAAATCTTGTGATAATCAAGCTATAAATGATGAAAAATAGGCTCCTAAGAATTTTATCTATTTTATTATGCTTTTTGCTTTGCTTTGAGCAATCCGGCTTCGCTCAGATTATTGGCCAACTGGATGTTTCCGGCCATTTAGCCGGCTTACACAATGCTTTTGCTCCTGATGCCTTCCGCCCCTTACATCTAAGATACCTTTCCTACGATACCCTGAATAATAGTTTTAAGTTACTTCTGGATAAAGGCGATCAACTGAAGGGGTTCATTCCCGATAAGGTGGCTGTCCCTGAAGTCGAGTTGGCGACTAAAGAGCTGATGAATTACTTTTTCATTGGTTTAACTCTGCCTAATGATAGCTTCTGGGTAAACTTGAGGCCTGATTCACCCGATAATATCATTGACCCGGCCTTAGCCCAAACTGATGTGGGAAGAATCTTGCTGGAAAGCGACTTGCAGCTTAAAAAGGATACCGCAAGATTTACCTCTCCTCAAACTCCCGAAGGCAAGGAATATTGGGATAAACTATACCAAAAAGCAGGCGAAATCTTTGGCTCACAGAATATAACTATTCCTACCTTAACCCGTCCTTGGATTGTGCCGGACGAAATCATTATCCGCGAAACTACAGACTCAGTATATATCTACAAAGCCACTCTTAAAGTAATGCTTGAGCAGGATTATCTTAAAGACTCTGCAGTTTACAATTTCCAAGACGACAGGTTAAAGGAGCTCAATGAATACTCCTCCCAGTTAATCCGTGAACTCATTATCCCTAAACTTACCCAAGAACTGAATTCCTCCAAGCGTTATGCATCTTTAAGGCAGGTTTACTACTCTCTTATCATGGCGCAGTGGTTTAAGGCAAGGTTTATCAACCAAAACAGCCCCTACTCCCGGCTCATCAATAGAAGAGACCTTACTGGCCTGACTTCTAAAGAAGACTGGTCAAAGAGTACCTACTTTCAAGCCTATCAGAAGTCATTTAAAGATGGCGAATACAATATCCAAGAGCCGGTGTATAGCGTATTTGGTCAAACAATTAGGAGTTATTTTTCAGGAGGGGAAATATTCAATCTCGGGCAGATGCCTAAACAGGGAGAAGAAATACGCAATCCAGAGACAGGAACTACTATATCTTCAATACCTACCAGTATAACAATATCCAAAGCCATAACCAAAGGAAAGAACCTTTTGTCTGTTATGCTAGTGATAACAGGAATCGGCCTAGGTTCAGCCAATTCAGCAGAGGTTAAAGTAATAAATGCAGAAACTCCTCCAGCTATTGAGTATCTAGATAAAGTAGGCGCGGTCGAAGGAATTGCTCAAAAGGTAACTCTATTATTTCATAAGCATATAAATCCCGAACTGGTCAACATTTATATGGAACAATTAACCAATATCGACATAATGTTTGCAAAACGTTTTGTAGAAAGAGATACTGATATTAAAAAGGAACGAGGCATAGAGGAGGGGATGAAGTATTTACTTGGGCTTACGGAACTTAATACTGAAGAATATGACAAGCAATACAGGGATTCTTTGAATACGCTTTCGCGTTACAGAATGTTAGTTTCGGAAATATGGTCAAAGGAATCCTCTTTAATTAAAAAATTTAGAGAAGAAATAGAAGTTATTAAGGGGGGAGTTTCTCAACATGCCTTTTCGGCTATCGGCATAGAATTGACCCCGGAAGAACTAACGAGGCAAAAGAAAAGCGCTAAAGATTTACGGAAAGAAATAATTGATAACCTTAAAGCAGCCGATGCCACAGATTATTTGCAGAGGGAGGACGATTTGTTTTTAACGTTAGTGGGTCCGGAAGTTTATCTATTTGGTACCGAATATCAGCCTTTCATAAAAGGAGAAATAAAACTTATCGGTTTAGAATCTCCACAAATTAAAGACAGGGGTGGCAAGCTTATTGAGGCCTTTAATAAGGCCGAAAGGCAATTATTAGAGCTAAGGCCGGATATTGAGAAACAGTGGTATGAATTTAAATTTAAGATTAATAATAATGGGCGTCTGTTGTCTTACTATGAAATAGATGAAGAACAGAATCTTTTATTTAAAGACAATAACACCGGGAGAAAAGAGGCAGACAATGCGATAAATGTCTTATTGGAATTCTATAGAAATGCTGAGGAAAGGGATAAGTATGCTGCGGAACAGATAACAGCCAGTAAAGAAAACATTTTGGTCATTCGTGGAGAAGAACATAGGTCTGTTTTTTTGCAAGAAATGAAAAAAATATCTAACTATAACAAGATGATAGACATAAAGGAAACAAATGAAGAGAAAGACAATGAACCCAATTCTCTAAAGGGACGACAGCCGCCTAAGCCGTCTTTTGGCCATTCTGGCAATGAAGTAGACAAGCAATTTATTGAAGCACAGCAGGCAATCCAAAAAAAAGATTTTGCAGAAGCTAAAAATAAAGTCCGTGAAGCTATCAGGCTATTACGCGATATAGATTATGAAGAATTAGATGATTCCAATTTTCCAGTTGCCGATATGGTTAACCAAACAAAAGTAGCAATTTGGGTGTTGGAGCAGTTAACAGGCAATACTTCAGTGGACAATGAAATTTTAGAGCTGCTTTCTCAACTACGCAGAGGCAAGAATGGCTTGGAGTTAAAAGAAGCACTTGGATATAAAACAAATGAACAGGATGGGGTGGAAGAGAGAGCAATCAATTTAGCAAAACAACTCCAGGATATAGCGAGCAAACCAATTGTGCTGTCTGATGCAACGAAAAAGCAACAGGAATATTATGCTTATAGCAATATTATGAGGATATTACTTGTAGTTTTTGGGTATATACCAGCTTATGGCTA
Source organism: Candidatus Omnitrophota bacterium (assembly GCA_016867005.1). GTDB lineage: Bacteria > Omnitrophota > Gorgyraeia > Gygaellales > Profunditerraquicolaceae > VGKM01. The sequence continues at coordinate 10,612 of VGKM01000027.1, forward strand.
TCTTAGACTCAGCATTCCGGAAGTAGAAACTTTGAAATCTTTCATTGCCCAATACCCTGAAGAGTATGGGATAGATTCTAATAATACTGAAATTATTTTTTATAATAAAAAGGCTGTAACCAAAATAGCGCCTATGGTAAAGGGTGAATTTATCCTGCGAGGAATTACGGCACAAGAGATAGTAGCAAATGTGGCCATGCAACAAAAAGCCCTAGATGGAGTAATTTTTGGGTTCCCCTTAAGTGATATAAGAGCGTTCAAAAGCGGCCGTAGAGATGGTGCAATTGGCGGTAGTGAGTTTATCAGTTGGAGTACTTTTCCGGGCAATGAAGATGAATATTTAAAAGTAAGAAATAGGCTACTAGCTGGGGAAGCAAAAATAAAACAGGCATTAGCTCAAGCAGGAATGAGAATTATCGAGAGACCAGAAATAGACAAAAATATAATCCATATCACATCAGGGTTACCTTCAGAGTTACAAGCTCAATTAGTAAGCAGAGAAAAAGAAGAAATCAATCTTCAGAAACCGAACAAAAATGACAATGAAAAAAGCGACGAGAGAAATTACCGTAATGTACAAATGTTTAAGAAGTTTATTAAAGATTATGCTTCTCAGGAAAATCTAAATGTCAATAATGCTATAGAAATATTGAGGGGGAAAAGAATTATTGATTTGGGGTGCGGTAAAAATGGTTTTTTAGTTCACGCGCTTCGTAATTCCTATGGATTAGATGCTTATGGTGTTGATCTTGACCTTGAAGAAAATGTTGCATATCCTTATTTAAGTAAAGGTGATATGACAAATCTATCTAGGTTGACAGATAAGGAATTTGATATAGTAATATCTATACTAACTTTATGCACAGAAGTTTTTGAGTGGAATAACAATAATAGATATAGAAGCGAGGAAGAATTTTATGACGCAACGGCTAAAGAGATAAAACGCGTTTTAAAATCAAACGGGGAATTCTGGTATATGCCTGGTTTTGAAGGTCCGAAAAGGTTATAAATGTGTTTAAAAACAATGG
>VGKM01000028.1 GCA_016867005.1 Candidatus Omnitrophota bacterium
TTATCCGCATCCCTCACGGAAATAAACACGTTCCCCTTCGCTGATAAACTTTGCCCGGCGGCAAGCTGGCTTTTTATAAAAGCCAGACCGAAATTTTTATCGATACCCATTACTTCCCCGGTTGATTTCATCTCCGGCCCTAAGATAACGTCTACGCCGTGAAAACGGTTAAAAGGAAACACCGATTCCTTGACTGCAATATGTTTGGGGGTTATTTCTTTCATAAAACCCAAGCCCTTTAATTTCTTGCCCAGCATGATCTTGGTTGCCAAATTAGCAAGCGGCACGCCTATTGCCTTAGACACGAAAGGCACGGTCCTGCTGGCCCTGGGATTGACTTCCAACACATATACCTCCCCGTCCTTTATAGCATACTGCACATTCATAAGCCCTATTAATTTAAGTTCACGCGCCATCTTATAAGTTGCCTGGCGGATTTTATCTAAGATGCCTTTTGAAAGCGTATGCGGCGGCAAGACCATTGCCGAATCCCCGGAATGGATCCCTGCTTCTTCGATATGTTCCAGTATGCCGCCGATGATAAAATTCTCGCCGTCTCCGATCATATCCACGTCGGCTTCAGTGGCATCTTCCAGGAATTTATCCACCAGGATCGGATGCTCACCGGAGACCTTTGAGGCCTCGTGAATAAAACGCTCGAGCTTATCTTCGGTATAAACGATTTCCATGGCCCTGCCTCCCAACACATAGGAAGGCCGCACCAAAACCGGATAACCTATTTTTCTGGCGACAATCCTGGCTTCTTCATATTTAAAAGCCGTGCCGCTGGCAGGCTGCAGCAGCCCAAGCTTATCCAACATTTGTTTAAAACGCTCCCTGTTTTCTGCAATATCAATACTGTCTGCGCTGGTGCCTAAAATATTTACACCGAAGCGCCGCAAAGGCACTGCTAAATTAAGAGGGGTTTGGCCTCCGAACTGCACAATTGCGCCAATGGGCTTTTCCAGGTTAACAATAGTCAATACGTCCTCAACTGTAATCGGCTCAAAATACAACCTGTCGGAAGTGTCGTAATCAGTTGACACTGTTTCCGGATTGCAATTTACCATAATACTATCTACGCCTTCTTCTTTTAAGGCGTAGGCAGCGTGGCAACAGCAGTAATCAAATTCAATGCCCTGCCCGATCCTGTTAGGCCCGCCTCCTAAAATAATAACGCTTTTTTTAGGTGTCATATTCTTTTTTTAACCTCTTCTACCGCCTCATCCACTGTTGCCACTTTAATAACCCCTGGTATGTCCCAGGAATTTAAACTTACCACCGGGATCTTAAATTGTAAGGCATAAGCTACTTCTGTCAACGTTCCTTCTTTGCCGGGGAGCGCTACAATTACATCAGCGCTTTTAACTACCAAAACATTCCTGGCAAAGCCAAGTCCGGAAGGGATTACAATATCCACAAACTTATTGGCATCTTCCTTGTTATAAGTTGGCACTATGCCAATGGTAAGCCCTTTTTCAATCTTAAAACCCTTACAAACCGCCTCCATTACTCCACTTAACCCCCCGCAGATAAGAATTTCAGCCACTTTAGCCAGTTTTCTGCCTAGATTATGGGCAATTTCCTCCACCTCAGCACTGCATTCATGAGCTCCAATCACCCCTACAACTCTTTTTTGCATATCATCTTTCCATCAAATTATTAGTTTTATGGGTGGCTGCGGAGCCGAAGCCCTTGCCCGCCCGCAGCGTAAGCGAGGACGGGCGAGGTGGCGCAGCAGACAGGACCCATAAAACCACATAATTTGTCATCAGTGCCCCTGACAGGAGTCGAACCTGTACAACTAGCTCCGGAGGCTAGTGCCCTATCCATTGGGCCACAGGGGCAATTAAAATAAAGTCAGCTGCTTTTCCGCCTCCGGCAACTTATCTTCCCCGCCAAAAATATCGATCTTGCCATACTCACCGTCAAAGCCGGGTTTTATATTAACCTTGGCCTGTCTTACTCTTAAGACCCCGTCCGCAATACGGCTGGGAAGATTTTTTCGTAACTCTTCCGGAGAGGCACGCAAAAGAATGTCAAATTCATTGTTAAACCTGGCTATGATACTCCGGTATTCTCTTTCTACTGAAACGGAAGTTTTAGAAACGCCTTTTGCATCAGCAATGATTTCGTCAAGCGGGATTAAGTTCTTAAACGGTATGCTGTTTGAAGGGACATACCCGTGTTGGCGGTCAGCCAAAACATCTACCCGGTTCATAACGCCTACTGTCACCGGCTTGCCGCACTTAGGACAAATACCCTTATGCTTTTTTGTTTCTTCCGGTGAAAAACTTATTCCGCAAAGGCGGTGCCCGTCAAAATGGTACTTGCCTTCTTCCGGAAAGAATTCTATCGTATAAAGAAACTTCTTTTTATCTTTGTTTTTTAACACGTCCCTGATAGCCGAATAATTCAGATCACAATCAAACACATTGGCTTCCCTGCCGATTTTAGCGGGCGAATGGCTGTCTGAATTACTGATCAAGGTATATTTATCCAATGCCGACACCCTCCAATTCATTGCGGGGTCGCTGGAAAGGCCGGTTTCAAGCGCGAATATTTTCGGGGACTGCTCTTCAAAGCAATCCTCGATCCTGTCAAAACCGGACATCGAACCAAAGACACTAAACCACGGAGTCCATGCATGCGCCGGTATCACCATGCAATTTTCGTCTATATCAAAAACGATGCGCGCAAGCTCTGCGGCATCAAGCCCCAATATCGGCCTGCCGTCAGAAGCAAGATTGCCGACTCTTGAGAGCGCCGCATTTATCTTATCCGTGGTCTTAAAAGACGGGCTGAAAATCAAGTTATGAATCCGATAGGACCTGTTGTTTTTAGAATATATGCTGCTGATTTCGGCGGTGAGGATAAAATAAATATCTTTATGTTTAAACAGGCCGTTCCCCAGGTCTTCTAAAGTGTGCTTAAGCTCTTCGAGCCATAGATGATGGGTAAAATCCCCCGAACCCATGAGCTTGATGCCTTTTAGCTTTGCATTTTCGGCAATATGCTCTACATCCATGTCGCGGCTGGTTGCCCGCGAATATTTTGAATGGATATGAAAATCTGCAATAAACTCCATGGCTCAATCTCCTTTATGCTGCTTCATACACTATTTTCCCGCCGCAAATCGTATACAGGGCCGCGCCTTTAAGCTTCCTGTTAAGAAAAGGGGAGTTTCTCGACTTGGAAACTATCTCTTCTTTCTGCACAACCCATTCTTTATCCGGCGAAACAATGACAATATCAGCATCCCTGCCGACACTTAAGGTGCCCTTGTTAAGGCCCAAAATCTTTGCGGGGTTAAAGCAGAGCTTTTCCACTAATTCCGGCCAATCTAACAAGCCGGGATGAAGAAGTTCTGTAATACTTACTGCCAACTCTGTCTCCAAGCCGATGACCCCGAATTCGGCCCGGTCAAATTCAATGTCTTTCTCGTTTTCCGTATGCGGGGCATGGTCCGAAGCGATTACATCGATCGTGCCTTCTTTTAAACCCTTGCGTATTGCCTCCATGTCCTCTTTTGTCCTGAGCGGCGGCTTCATCTTTAAATTAGTATCATACCCGCTTAACTCCTCTTCGGTCAAAGCAAAATAGTGCGGGGCTGTTTCGGCTGTTACCGCAACTCCCCTTCTTTTTGCCCGGGAGATGATATTTACAGATTCTTTACAGCTGACATGTGCGATATGCACCCTGGCCTTTGCTTTTTCTGCCAATTCAATATCCCTTTGCACGATTTTATATTCTGATTCTCTCGGTATGCCTTTGAGCCCCAGGCGCGTAGACATAAGCCCCAGGTTAATCGAGCCGTTATTGGAAAGGGCATGGTCTTCAGAGTGGCAGATTATTAAAGTTTTCTGCTCCTTGGCTTTCTTAAATGCCCTTAATAAGGTCTGGGGGTCGCTGACGGAAGACCCGTCGTCGGTCAGCGCAACAACGCCTTCTTTTTTTAATTTAACGGCATCAGTCAATACTTTCCCCAGACGGTTTTTGCTGATTGCCGCTGAAATAAAAACATTTGCCTGCGCCGACTTTGCAATAAGGCCTTTTAAAATACGCACTCCCTCCGGCGTATCGATGCAGGGAGAGGTATTCGGCATAGCCAAAACCGACGTCACCCCTCCTTTTAATGCGGATTTTGTCCCGGAAAAAATAGTTTCTTTGTCTTCCCTGCCGGGCTCCCGTAAATGTATATGCATGTCTACGATCCCGGGCATCACGACTTTACCGCCGGCATCAATAGTAATATCTGTTTTGGCGTCAATGCGCCTGCCGATGCGGAAAATTTTATTATCCTCTGTCAGGATATCCAGGACCTGGTTGATTTTATTCGCCGGGTCCACTAGTCTTCCGTCTTTAATCAATATCCTCATAGTTTTTCCTGATCGCTGTTATCCCTTGCCTGCGCCACCAAGAATAATACAGCCATGCGCACGGCAATGCCGTTGGTCACCTGTTCCAAGATCACGGAATTGGGGCCGTCGGCCACATCGCTGGACATCTCAATACCGCGGTTTAAAGGCCCGGGGTGCATCACAACGATATTTTTCTTGGCCTTCAAAAGCCGCTCTTTAGTAATCCCGAAGTTTTTAAAATAATCCAGCTGCTTCGGGAATGCATTCTCATCATCGCGCTCAAACTGCATGCGCAGGACATTAACGGCATCTGCCTGCCGTAAAGCATCGTCTATATTTTTCGCTACGCGCACCCCTAATTTTTCTATTGCCGGCGGGACGAGCATGGCCGGGGCGCACACCGTAACATTGGCGCCTAATTTAGTTAATCCCCAAATATTAGAACGGGCGACCCGCGAATGAGCGATATCTCCTACTATGCTGACATTAAGGCCGCTGACTCTGCCGAGTTTTTCTTTAAGGGTGAGGATATCCAGGAGCGCCTGAGTAGGGTGTTCGTGCCAACCATCCCCGGCATTAACGATGCTTATATCCAAATGCTTGGCCAGCATTACGGCTGCGCCGGAATAATTATGCCGCACTACGATAACATCGGCCTTAAGCGCCTGGATATTCAAACCGGTATCTATAAGGGTCTCGCCTTTTTTTACACTGGATGTTTCTGTGGCGATATTGATTACATCCGCAGACAGCCTTTTAGCGGCGACCTCAAAGGAAACGCGCGTCCTTGTCGACGGTTCGTAAAACAAATTCACTACGGTTTTCCCGCGGAGCGCGGGGACTTTTTTTATCTCGCGGGTCTGCACTTCTTTAAACGATTCCGCGGTCGAAATGATAAATTCTATTTCTTCTTTTGTCAGCTCTTCCAATCCTAAAAGGTCCTTACGCGTCCAATTCATTTTTCTACTATCACAACCTCGTCTTTTCCGTCTGTTTCCGACAGGCGCACTTCAACTGTTTCATTCTGGCTGGTTGGGATATTCTTACCGGCATAGTCGGCACGTATAGGCAACTCTCTGTGCCCGCGGTCGACTAAAACCGCCAGCTGAATTGTCTTAGGCCTGCCTAAATCTATTAACGCATCAAGGCTTGCCCGGATAGTCCGGCCGGTGTATAAAACATCGTCTACCAAAACTACGTTTTTCCCCGTGATATCAAAATCTATCTCGGTTTTATGGACGACCGGCTGCTGCGAGATCAAAGTGAGGTCGTCCCGGTACAGCGTAATATCCAGGATGCCGACTAAAACTTTTTCATTTTCTATTTTTTTGATCGCCTCGGCAAGGCGCTTTGCCAGGTACGCCCCGCGGTTCCTGATCCCGACAAGCGCAAGGCCATTTGTCCCCTTATTTTTCTCGAGGATCTCGTGGGCTATGCGTAAAATTATGCGCTCAACGCCTTCCTTATCCAGTATTTTCGCCTTTTCTTGCATTTAATATACCTCGTTGTTAACGCCCGAGCCTATGCAATAAAAAACCCAATCGCCATGCTCGATTGGGTAATTTTCTTGCTGATAATTTCGGTTTGCATTTTACTTCCTCACCTTGCCAGCTTCTCAAGAGCTGAACTTAAAGGTTTATCTAATTTTAGTAAGTATAGCATTGGTTTTAGTTGCTGTCAAGGTTAAATCACTACCACAAACTCCCCGCGTATTTTGCCCGATAATAGATCCCGCAGTATGTCCTCAGCAGGCCCCCGCTTTAGCTCCTCAAATTTTTTTGTCAATTCCCGTGCCACTGCGATTTCTTTGGATCCGAAAACCTCCTTTATATCCTCCAGGGTTTTTTGGATCCTGTGGCAGGATTCGTAAAAGACCAGCGTTTGGCCGGACTTAGACAGTTCTTTCAGCCGGTTTTTCCGCGCTCCGGGCTTGTTAGGCAGGAACCCTTCGAAAATAAACTTGTGCGCCGGTTTGCCTGACAAAACCAAAGCATTCACAAATGCCGAAGCGCCCGGAATAACAGTCAATTCTATTTTATTCTCTATGCAAAGATTAATAATATTGTAGCCGGGATCCAGTATGCCGGGAGTCCCTGCGTCTGAGACAAGGGCGATTGATTTTCCTTCTTTAAGGAGCTTTAGAAGATAACCTGCTTTAGTTAGGCGGTTATGCTGGTAAAAGCTGGTAGTGGGCTTTTGAATCCCATAGTGTTTAAGCAGGATTTGCGTGTGGCGGGTATCTTCGCAGGCGATCAAATCAACTGACTTTAAGACGTCCAATGCGCGCAGGGTAATGTCTTTTAAATTCCCTATCGGGGTGGCGACTATATATAACATTATTCGACGGTAACTGACTTCGCTAAATTACGCGGCTGGTCTACATTACAACCGCGTTTTACCGCTACATGGTAGGCCAATAATTGCAAGGGGATTGCGGTAACCAAAGGAGAGAAGAATTCATCGGTTTTAGGGATATAGATCACTTCGCGCGTCAGGTCTTTGATTTTCTCATCCCCGTCTGAGGCAATAGCAATAATGATCCCCCGGCGTGAACGTATTTCCTGGATATTGGAAACCATCTTTTCATATATGCGCGATTCCGGCGCAATGCAGACGACTGCGCGGTATTCATCAATTAAAGCGATAGGCCCGTGTTTCATTTCCCCTGCGGGATAACCTTCGGCAGGAATATAAGAAATTTCTTTAAGCTTCAATGCGCCTTCTAAAGCTACGGGGTAATTAACATTCCTGCCCAGGAACAAAAACGAACCGAAATGATGGTGCCTGCGCGCAGACATTTTAACCAAATCCTGTTTTTTTAAAATCTCTGTCTGCAGGCGGGGGATCGCGCTGATTTTATCCAGAAGCTTGGCAATTTTGGTTTGCGGCAAAGTTTTTTTAAGGCCTGCCAGATAAAGTGCAAACAAGTATAGTATGCTCAATTGCGCGGTAAATGCCTTGGTGGAAGCAACCCCGATTTCCGGCCCGGCATGCGTATAAATCACCCCGTCTGATTCCCGCACAAGGCTTGAGCCCAGGCAATTGCATATAGTAAGGGTCGCCGCCCCTTTGTTTTTTGCTTCTCTTACCGCTGCCAAAGTATCTGCGGTCTCTCCTGACTGGCTGATAGAGAGCACAAGGTTGTTTTTTGAAACCAACGGGTTGCGGTAGCGGAATTCGCTTGATACATCAACGGACACCGGGATGCCGCATAAATCCTCTAAGATATATTTTCCGCAAAGCCCGGCATGATATGCAGTGCCGCAGGCAACAATCAAAATACTGTCCACAGAAGACAATCTCTTGTCCGGGATAGCAAGCTCTTCGAAAAATACCCGGTTTTTACCCTGTTGCACTCTCCGGCTCAGGATATTGTCCAGGACTTTCGGCTGCTCATTAATCTCCTTTAACATGAAATGCGGCCAGCCCTGTTTCTGCGCCTGCGAAACATCCCAAGCAATCTTCACTGCCTCTCTTGTTACCGGCTCGCCGGTAAGCTTGCTGATCTTAATGCCTTGCGCCGTCAGAACCGCCATTTCTTTATCTTCCAGAAAAATCACGTCTTTGGCAAAATCAAGCAGCGCCGAAATATCAGACGCGAGAAAATTCTCGTCTTTTCCTTTTCCTATAACAAGAGGGCTACCCAGACGGGCACCTACCAGTTTCAAAGGTTCTTTTTTAGAGATCACCCCTATGGCAAAAGACCCTTCCAGCTTATGAAGGGCCTTTCTTACTGCTTCCTCTATTGGAACATGTTTATAATATTTTTCAATCAAGTGCACTATGACTTCAGTGTCGGTCTGGCTTAAGAATTTATGGCCTTCCCCGGATAATTCTTTTTTAAGGACAGAGTAATTTTCAATGATGCCGTTGTGGACCAGGGCAATTTCTCCTTTACAATCAAGGTGAGGATGGGCATTGGCTTGATTAGGCACGCCGTGTGTCGCCCAACGGCAATGCCCTATGCCGCAATTACCCATAAGCGGTTTTGATTTGAGAAGTTTTTCCAGGTCTTTGATTTTTCCGGGCAGCTTTCTGACGGAAAGGGCGCGTTTTTTTTCTATATAAGTGGCCATGCCGCAGGAATCATACCCGCGGTACTCTAAACGCTGCAGCCCATCCAGAAGGACGGGCTGCGCATCTCTATCGCCTATATATCCGATTATCCCGCACATTGAGCACCTTAATTTGTCCGCCGAAGGCGGACATTTAGCGAAACTCCGACGAGTGTTTTAAATTTTGATTCCAAAATTTTAAAGCATTTTACGAGTCGGAGCAAAAATAGTTTCTATGTCCCCAACCGGATTTGAACCGGTGTCGAGAGCTTGAAAAGCTCTTGTCCTAGACCAGGCTAGACGATGGGGACGAAATCTACTCTTCTTCCTCGGCAATCACAGAAGCAACGGTTGAAACACGGTCCTTGTCCTGAAGCTTTATCAGGCGCACGCCCTGGGCAGAGCGGCCTGTTTCACGTATATCTTTGACGGCGCATCGCAGGAATATGCCGTTTTGCGTAATGACCATCAATTCATCCCTGTCGCCGACTGCCTTTAAACTTACTGCTTCGCCGTTTTTATCAGTAACTTTAATATTGATCACGCCTTTACCGCCCCGGCTTGTCAGGCGGTATTCTTCTAATGTCGTACGTTTGGCAAAACCAAGCGAGGTCACGGTCAAGATCTCCGATTTTTCCTGGGCAACCACCATGTCGATTACTTCATCTTTTTTCCCAAGGGATACTCCGCGCACACCCTTAGCCCCGCGGCCCATGTCGCGGACCTTGATTTCAGAAAATCTGATGGCTTTGCCCTGGCGCGTGCCGATAAGCAATTCCTGTTTTCCGTCGGTAAGCTTGACGCCGATCAATGCGTCATTTTTCTCCAATGTAATCCCTATAATCCCCGCCTTGCGGGGGTTGCCATAAGCTTCGAGTTTTGTTTTCTTGATGATGCCGTTTTTGGTGACCATCACCAGGTATTTATCCGGGGTGAATTCTTTAACGGGAATAGTAGAGCTGATTTTAGCGCTTGTTTCCATTTGGAGCAGATTAACTATTGCCTTGCCTTTGGAAACCCGGCCCGCCTGAGGGATCTCATAGACCTTCAGCCAATGCACCTGCCCTTTATCGGTAAAAATCAAAAGGTAATCCTTGGTAGAGGCGACAAAGAGATGCTCGACGAAATCCTCGTCTTTTACTTCTGCCCCCATCGACCCTCTTCCGCCCCGTTTTTGTTTTCGGTAGGCGCTTACCGGCAGGCGTTTGATATAACCGCCGTGGCTGATAGTCACCACAACGTCTTCCTCGGCGATCAAATCTTCGATTTCCAATTCCTGCGCCTCGCCTACAATATCTGTCCTGCGCTCATCCCCGTATTCTTTCTTTAATAACTCCAGCTCCTCTTTAATAATCCCTTCTATTTTCTTCTCGGATGCCAAAATCGCCCGGCACAACTCGATCTTTTTTAACAGCTCCGCGTATTCCGCATCTATTTTATCCCGCTCAAGTGCTGTCAGGCGCTGCAGCTGCATCTCTAAAATTGCCTGCGCCTGAATTTCGCTTAAGCCGAATTCTTTCATCAGGTTTTCTTTTGCCGCAAGAACGGTTTTAGAGGTCTTAATGACCTTAATGATGCGGTCGATAAATTTCAGCGCTATTTTCAGGCCTTCCAGGATATGCGCCCGCTTAAGGGCCTTGTCCAATTCAAATTGGGTCCTGCGCCGGATTATGATCTTCCTATGCTCGATATAGCATTCGAGTATCTGGCGCAATGTCAAGACCTTCGGCCGGTTTTCTACTAAGGCAAGCATGATCACGCCGAACGTAGTTTCAAGCTGCGTATGTTTAAATAGCTGGTTCAGGATGATCTGCGCTTCGGAATCGCGCTTTAACTCAAATACAATGCGCATCCCGTCTTTATCGGACTCATCCCGGATATCGGATATGCCTTCAATCTTCTTATCGTCAACGAGCGCTGCCGCGGCCTCGATTAATGATGCCTTCTGCACCTGGTAAGGAATTTCGGTGACAATGATCAGGTCTTTGCCGTTTTTCTGGTGCTCGATTGTTGCGCGCGCGCGCACCGTTAATTTACCTCTGCCGGTAGTATAGGCATCCTTTATCCCGCTCTTGCCGCAGATGACTCCACCCGTCGGGAAATCCGGGCCTTTTACGTAACGCATTAAATCCTTGATCTCTGCTTCGGGATTATCCAATAGATGCATCACTGCATCGGCGACCTCAGTTAAATTGTGCGGGGGGATATTGGTCGCCATGCCGACTGCAATCCCGCTTGAGCCGTTTACCAACAGATTGGGAATTCTTGCCGGCAGCAATAATGGCTCCTGTAAAGAGGCGTCAAAATTAGGGCCGAAGTTAACCGTATTCTTGTCAATATCCTCCAGGATCACTTCTGCCAATGCAGCCAGCCGCGCCTCGGTATAACGCATAGCCGCAGCAGCATCGCCATCGACTGAGCCGAAGTTACCCTGCCCGTCTACCAAAGGATACCGCAGAGAAAAATCCTGCGCCATTCTTACAAGAGTATCATACACTGCAACATCGCCATGAGGATGATATTTACCTAATACCTCTCCGACTATACGCGCGCATTTTTTGTAGGGCTTGGAGTGCTCCAGATTCAGCTCCTGCATCGCATAAAGGATCCTTCTGTGCACCGGCTTAAGCCCGTCGCGCACATCAGGCAGGGCGCGCCCGACAATAACGCTCATGGCGTAATTAAGATATGAATCCTTGATTTCGTCTTCGATATATACGGGGACTATTTTTTCGTTTCTTGTATACATAATTTTTATACGTCCAAATTCTTGACCTGGTGCGCGAAGCTTTCAATAAACTCCCTGCGCGGCTCAACCTGGTCACCCATTAACACTGTAAACATCTTGTCCGTCTCTACGGCATCTTCTAATGTGACCTTTAACATGGTGCGCTTTTCCGGGTCCATTGTTGTTTCCCAGAGTTGGTGCGGATTCATTTCGCCAAGGCCTTTATATCTTTGGATATGCATTCCTTTGGCCGCATGGCCTCTGATAAAAGCCAAAACTTCGGTCAGATAATTGAACTCATTGTGCTCTTTTTCATTCACAACGCGATAAACAACTTTTTTCTTTTTCTCTTCTTTTTCTTTATTCTTTACTG
>VGKM01000029.1 GCA_016867005.1 Candidatus Omnitrophota bacterium
CAGTTAAAAACACGTTTAAACCTACGAGGTTTAATATGGCCCCCGGCTAATCCGCTCCCTCTCCGTCATGCACGACGCCGGACCCTTCTTTCGGCTTACGCACAATCACTCTTTTTAAAGTGACAAATTTATCTACCAACTCTTTATTATTCAGGTTATTCAGCTGCTTGAAGAGAAAATCAAATTTGGCCTCGATTTCCGCGGCGATCTTATCGCGCACATCCTCAGGCATGCCCATGATCTCTTTCTTAAACGGGCCAAGCGCTTTCTTGCGCGTTTTATAATAAAACTGCTCCTCGCTTTCGCCTTCTTTTCTTTCCGAGGCGGCATTTACTTTTAACCATTCATACATTCTTTCCTTAAGGCCCTTGGGGAAATGCAGGCTGTCAAACATCATATTCTGGAAACCCGTTGCCAAATGCACTTCACAGGCGCCTGATTCGGCAAACTTATGGAATGCCTCATCCGGCAGGGTGGATGCGCCGTGCTGCACAGCACCCGCTATGCCGTATTCTTTCCTGCCGATCTCCGAGATCACCTTTAAAACATCAAAATCAAGTTTTACCTGCGCGATCGTCCCGTCGGCAAGCACAACGCCGCCGTGGCTTGTGCCTGTCTGGACGCTGATTTTACTGATGCCGGTTTTTCCTTTGCGCAGCTTCTCTTTAAAACCCTCCATAAATGCGCGGAAATCCTCGGGTGTCGAGTTCTGATGCCCCACTTCGCCGATCTCCCCGCCCACCGATACTTCGATACCGCGCGGCTGTATTTTCCTGATAAACTGCGTAAGTTTTGCGCAGATCTCATAATTTAATTTCTGTTGTTTCTTTATGTCTTTCTTGGAAAGGTCGACCATAGTCGAAGAATCGATATCAATATTGTAGAAACCTGCCTCCACCGCGTCTTTTATAAGCGCTTGCAAAGTTTCTAATTCCTTTTCAGCGTTCTCGTTGTATTTTTTAAGATTAACCTGCGTGTGGTCTGCCTGGATAAAGACCGGCCCCTTGTAATCTTCTTTAATCGCCGCTGCAAGCACGACTGAAGCAAATTCAACCGGGATTTGCGCGGTGTACCCCATCTCTGATTTGGCGATCTCAAAAATAAAAGCGCCTGAGTTGTTCTTTTTGGCAACGCGGAATATTGCCCGCGCCAGGTCATAAGTCATGCTTCTTAAATTTATCGCCGGCACCGTAAAACCGCCGCATTCTCCGCGGCCCATTGCCATATAAAGCTCATGTATGCTTGAAGGATAAATACCTTTTTTATACGCAAGGCCGAGTATCTTTTTGCCAAGTTCGCTCTTTGCGTTTGCGTCGTCATTCATTATTAATTCAAAGGCAATTTGCTCCACATCTTGAGGCCGTCTTCCCATTTTTGTTGTCTCCTCTCTAGCTAAGGTCCCTGATTAATTGGCACATATGCATGATCTTCAGTTCTTTCTTCTGAATCGCCGTTTCAAAATCAACTAATGTGATCTTATTGCAACACAACCCGACTGCCTTATCGGTTTCGCCCTTTAATAAGCTGTCTACTGCGGCTTTACCTAAATTAAGGGCAAGGTCTCTGCTAAAAGCCGTTGGCCTGCCGCCTCTTTGCACATGGCCCAGGACTACTGCCCTTGTTTCAAGAGAGGTCATCTCGGTGATCTTTCTGCAAATATCTTCCGCATTGCCTGCGCCTTCGGCAACAACGATAATCCAGCTTATTTTTCCTTTTAGGTTGCCCTCAACAATATCCTGGCAGATCTCTTCCAGGTCAATTTTTCTCTCCGGGATCATTACCTCTTCACAGCCGCCTGCCAGGGCAACTGTAAGCGCGATAAAGCCGCAGTCCCTGCCCATAACCTCAACGACAAAGATCCTCTCCATGCTTGTTGCGGTATCGCGGATCTTATCTATCGCATCAAGGGCGGTATTAATAGCGGTATCTGCCCCGATAGTCACATCAATGCCGTTAACATCGTTATCAATGGATGCGGCAATGCCGATAGAGGGGACTTTAAAATTTTTATAAAACGCATGCGCCGCGGCAAAGCTGCCGTTTCCGCCTATGACTACCAGGCCGTCGATTGCGTATTTCTTTATAGTGTTGTATGCCCGCTCCTGGCCTTCTTTTAAGAAAAAATCCTGGCAGCGCGCTGTCTTTAATATGGTGCCGCCCTGGTTAATGATCCCCGATACAGAACGGTGGTCCATAACTTTTATATCTTCGTTAATAAGCCCCAGCCACCCGCGGGATACGCCCATTACCTCAAGGCCATTCTTTATCCCGTAACGGACGACAGAACGGATCGCCGGGTTCATCCCGGGAGCATCTCCCCCGGTAGTTAACACTGCTATTCTTTTCATAGATGCCTTCCGTTATATACCTTCAACCTGCATATCACGCGGATGCTCGACTATAAAATTATAAATGATCTCCTGCTTCTGCCGCGGGTCAAGCTCCAGTTCCCAGCGCCAAACGCCCTTTCTGTCTTTCCAGTCCTTATCTTTCGGCTCTAAACTCACCTCGCCCGTCTTTACCTTGATTTTATCGTTTTCCGAGACCGGCATTGCCTCAAACAATAATACCTTGATCTTCCTGTTCTTATAATTCTCAATGGTGATCTTGTATTTAAAGCTGGTCTTGCGCGTAGGCGAAGGTATGCCCGCTATCAAGACATCGTCGACTTTCTTTGTAATCTGTTCGCGCTTGACTTTTACGCTCTCATCTACGCCCAGATAAAGGTCAAATTCTTCCTGCGGCCCGATATTGTCAATACTGGATGAGCCGACAAAATCACCATCTAAGAATATATTGACCCTGCCCGCTAATAACTGCAGGCCGGGCGCATTCATAACCCTGCTGCCTAAGTATGCATTAGGCACTGCGCGCGGGAAAGTGGAATATTCAAAATCCGCCTTCAATACCTGCGTTGATACAGGCAGCTTATGCTCTGAGCCGTCGGATTTAATATTTGCTTTCTTGGGGAGCTTATAAACAACAGCTATGCCTTTTTCTTCTGCCTGCGCATATTTTTCTTCTTTTACTGCCGGAGCGCCGGAAGCCCGCGCTGCTCCATCAAGCTCATCTGTGTAAAATGCCTCATACTGCATTCCTATTTGGGACTTAGCCAATCCTTTATCAAAATGCCTCTTTTGCGGCATAAACGGCCTTAAAAACCACGGGGCCACATAAGGCATTCTTCCGCCTATGGCGGGCTTTGCCGTTGACAAAGAAACCTGCACGTCCTGCCAATCTTCGCCTGTTCTCTGGCTGAGTATGCCGTATGAAACAAGCTCAACTTCTGATTTTTCAAAATTTGCCCGGGCATCATATACCGGCGACCAATACGCCCCCTGTACTAAATAGGAAACGCTTAAATTAAATTCCTGCGCTTTTAAAACTTCCAGGTCCACGACAATAGAACTTTTTATTTTCTTGTTTACACCGGAAACCTCGGCGTATTCCCGCGTCAAGGCATCGAGTTTTTTATTTAGTTCCCGCGATGCCAATTCCGCATTCATCAAAGACGCCGCATTTTCCTTTAAGCGCGTATCCAGGAATTTCAGGGTATCATCCAGGTCTTTAGCCGGAGGCATCCTGGTAACAAGGTCCTTGGGAATCTGGCCGGCGGAAAACAACCTTACGGAATCCAGGAAGCTTTTTTCATCCCTTAAAACCGCTTTGAGGTCGTTTTGCGCCCTGATACTGTCTTTAGTCCTTTCAATATCCCCGGCCAATAGCTTGATGCGTTCAGAAGAGGCCTCTTTAAGGAATTCTTTTTTTATTTGCGCGCCATAAAGCTGGACTTGCGGATTATTCTCTGCGGAAACTTTCAACGAATTCTCATCTATTTCCGGGATTATGCCCGGGAATATGACTTTATGCTCTCCGGGGTTCAACTTTATTAGAGCAACCCTTGTGATCATAGCAGAGCCGGGGAAAATTGTGGCCTCAGTGATCTTTGAATCTATGGCAACATCCTGGGCAAAGACCATCCCGTAAATAAAGGTAGAAAAAACAGCCGCAAGCAAGGCCCTCTTCATAGCCCCCCCTTTTTTTAGGTGCCGATTTCCCAACTCGACAAATATCTCTTCTGCTCTTCTGTCAGCACATCTATCTTGATCCCCATTGACTTTAATTTCAAGTCGGCGATCTTCTCGTCAATCTCATCAGGGACCTTATAAACATTCTTTTTGATCTTCTTATAGCTCTTTGCCAAATATTCCGCGCCCAGCGCCTGGTTCGCGAACGACATATCCATGACCTGCGCAGGATGCCCTTCTGCTGCGGCAAGATTGATCAATCTTCCTTCTCCTAAAAGATAGATTTTGCGCCCGTTCTTTAAAATATGCTCCACGGTAAAATCGCGGATTATTTTTTTCTTTCTGGTCAATCTTTCCAGGGCCTCGATCTCAAGTTCAACGTTAAAATGCCCCGAATTGCATACTATAGCGCCGTCTTTCATCGCGGCAAAATGCTCTCCGCGGATGACATTGATATCGCCTGTAACAGTGACAAAAATATCGCCGGTTGCGGCTGCTTCCTTGATCGGCATCACACGGAACCCGTCCATCGTCGCCTCTAACCCGCGCAGCGGGTCGACTTCTACAACAATGACTTTAGCGCCGAGGCCGTTTGCGCGCATCGCTACACCCTTGCCGCACCAGCCGTAGCCGCAGACCACGAAATTGCTGCCGGCAACCAGTTTATTTGTAGCGCGCACAATACCGTCAATGGTCGACTGTCCTGTGCCGTAACGGTTGTCAAAAAGATGTTTTGTCAGGGCATCGTTTACCGCAATGATCGGATAACGCAATTTTCCCTGCGCTGCCAATGCCTTAAGCCGGATCACCCCGGTAGTCGTCTCTTCGGTGCCGCCGATAATATTAGCATGCATGGAAACCGGGCGCTGATGGATCGAACTTACAAGGTCGGCTCCGTCATCCATGGTGATATCTGGCTTTGCTGCCAGCACGGATTCAATATGTTTGTAATAGGTCTTTGTATTTTCGCCTTTAATGGAAAAAACCGATATCTTAAGGTTTTTTGCCAATGATGCCGCAACGTCATCCTGGGTCGACAAAGGGTTTGATGCGCATAAATAAATTTCCGCACCGCCCAGTTTTAATACTTCCATCAGGACGCCGGTTTCGGTTGTTACGTGCAGGCAAGCGGCTACCTTCTTGCCTTTTAAAGGCATTTCTTTTTTGAAGCGCCCGGCGATCAAGCTTAGAACAGGCATGTTGTTGCGCGCCCATTCGATACGTAACGCGCCTTTCTTGGCTAATTTGATATCTTTAATATCATAATGCATGAAATCTCCTTATATTTTTCCCGCTGCTTTTTTCAGGATCACTGCCTTATTTGTATTTTCCCAGGTAAAGTCCGATTCGTTCCTGCCAAAATGCCCGAAACATGCGGTCTTCCTGTAAATCGGGCGCAGCAGATCAAGAGAATTGATTATCCCCCTCGGAGTCAGGTCGAAATTCTCGCGGATAAGCTGCACTATTTTTTCATCGGATATCTTTCCCGTCCCGTAGGCGTTAACAAAAACCGATAAGGGCTCCGCATACCCGATTACATAAGAAAGCTGGACCATTAATTCATCCGCCAGCCCCGCAGCAACAATGTTTTTAGCGATATAACGGCACATATAAGCAGCCGAACGGTCGACTTTAGTCGGGTCCTTGCCGGAAAATGCCCCTCCGCCGTGCGGAACGCTTCCGCCATAAGTATCGACAATGATCTTTCTCCCGGTCATGCCTGTATCTGACTGCGGCCCGCCGATAATGAATTTACCGGTCTGATTAACGTAATATTTTGTATCCTTATCTATCCAGCCCTTTAATATCGGCTTTGCAACGACATCGATTATTTCCTGGCGCGCTTTTTGAGTGATGTGTTTCCCTGTTTTATCCAGGATCTCATGCGTATGCTGGCATGCCAAGACAACAGAATCAATGCGCTTGGCTATCCCGTTATGATATTCAAAAGTAACCTGGGATTTACAATCAGGCCCCAAATATTTCAAAATACTTTCTTCGCGGACCTGGCTCATGCGTTTCACCAGCTTATGCGCAAAAGTGATCGGCAGCGGCATCAACTCTTCGGTCTCGCGGCAGGCATACCCGAACATAATCCCCTGGTCCCCTGCTCCGCCGGTATTAACACCCTGTGCGATATCGGGCGACTGCGAATTTATCGTATTAATGATCGCGCAGGTCTCATAATCAAAGCCATATTTAGGATGAGTGTAGCCGATTTCCTTTATGATTCTGCGTGCCAGTTTCTGTATGTCAACATAAGCGGTGGTCGTGATCTCACCGCCCACGATCAAAAGCCCCATGGTTACGTAGGTTTCGCAGGCAACCCTGCTTCTTTCTTTATTAGGATCAAGCTTTAAGACCTCATCCAATACTCCGTCTGAGATCTGGTCGCATACCTTATCCGGGTGCCCTGTGCCTACCGACTCGGAAGTAAAAAAATGTTTCCGCATTTTATTGTTCCTCCTGTTTTTTTGCTAAAAACTTGACTTTGCTTTTTTATAAAATTGCTTATCCCCGATATCAAACCACTTGCCTCTGAATATAAATCCGTAAATCGTATCTCTCTGCCTTAACCAATCTATATAAAAACCTGAAGCATCGGATTTATTTTTCTTTTCTTCTGTATATGTCTTCAGGAACCCAAGCTTTGCCTTAGGGAAAAAATAAAGGCACATTGCTACAAGCGCAGAATCCGGCTTTGCTGGCTTTTCTTTAAAATCAGCAACGGATGCGCCCGCCCCTAATTTGATCACTCCGTACCGGCTTGCCTGGCGCTTATATTTTAAGTCGTAAACGCCTAATGATGCGTGCGGCTTTTTCCTTTTGGAAAAATCAATAAAGCCCGCCAGGCCTCCGTCGAAAATATTGTCCCCTCCGATGACCAGAAGATCAGAGGATATTTTCTTCCTGGAAACAGCAAAATACATATCGCCGATCGCCCCGCGCCTGTCATCGAGGGTTTTAGTCAGGTCGTCAATGAGCGTAATGCGTTTCTTTGTCTTTTGCGTTTTTTTCCAGGATACGAACTTTGAATAAAATTTGCTGTTTGTGATGACAAAGATCTCGTCAATCTCATCTATCTTATCAATCTTATCGACTATATAGTCGATTATGGGCTTTTTTCCTAATTTAAGGAGCGGTTTCGGAAAATGCTTTGTTAAAGGGTACAGCCGCGTGGCATAACCTGCAGCCAGAATCAATGATTTCATATAAACTCTATCCTAAAATCTCTTTTAATTTCCCCTGCGCGTATTCCTCTACCTGTTTTCCTGTTGAAAGTTTAAGCGCCTCCAAAGCAATGCTCTTCGCCTGTTTTAAGGTAACCGAGCGGATAATAAATTTTATCTCCGGTATTACCTGCGGCGGAATACTGAACTCATCAAGCCCCAGGCCCAAAAGGATCAATACCAGCGACGGTTCTCCTGCCATTTCTCCGCACATCCCCACCCAGATGCCCGCATCATGCGCAGAATCAATGATATTCTTGATCATCCTTAATACCGCAGGATGAGCCGGCTCGTAAAGATAAGCGACTTTTTCGTTGGCGCGGTCAACAGCCAGGGAATACTGGATCAGATCATTGGTCCCGATACTGAAAAAATCCGCTTCCGTTGCCAGAAGGTCCGCAGTTATTGCGGCAGACGGGACTTCTATCATCGCCCCGACCTGGATATTTTTATCAAAAGGGATATTGTGATGGGCAAGCTCGCCTTTTACTTCGCCCAATATGGCATTTGCCTGTTTTAGCTCTTCAATGCCTGAGATCATCGGATACATAAGCTTTAAGTTGCCGTGCACCGAGGCGCGGAGCGCCGCACGCAGCTGCAGTTTAAATACGTCGGGGCGCGCAAGGCAGAACCTGATCGCCCGCCAGCCCAAAAACGGCTGGATCTCATGCGGCATTTCAAATTGCGACAGGAATTTATCCCCGCCTAAATCAAGCGTCCTGATGATCACGGGGTTAGGGTTCATCGTCTCGGCAACATACTTATACGCCTCGTAATGCTCTTCTTCCGTAGGAAAATCCTTCCGGTTCATAAAGAAAAACTCCGTGCGGTAAAGCCCTATGCCCTGGCCGCCGTGCAGCTTAACCGACGGCACCTCTTCGGGGAATTCTATATTGCCGCTGATCGCCACTTTTTTGCCGTCAAGGGTGATTGCCGGCTCGTCTTTTACGGACAAGAAACGCTCGGCGATCCCTTTTAATTTCAGCTCTTCTTCGCGGTAAAACTTCAGGGTCTCTTCGTCCGGCTCGACTATAATGGTGCCTGTTGCGCCGTCAACAATCAGTATATCGCCGGTTTTGATCTTTAAGGTTACCCCCTCCACGCCGACTACCGCCGGGATCTCAAGCGACTTTGCCATAATCGCGGTGTGGCTTGTCTTGCCGCCGATATCGGTAATAAATGCGCAGACGTTCTGTTTATGCATAGCTGCCGTATCAGACGGAGAAAGGTCATGCGCCACAACAACAACTTTTTCCGGCAGGTTCTCCAACCCCTTATGCTCTTTGCCCAAAAGGTTCCTTAAAACGCGCCTGCCGACGTCATTTACATCAGCAGTCCTCTCTTTAAGGTATTCGTCTTCTATTTTAGAAAAAACCTCGACATATTTTTTCAACACTTCCGAAAAGATAAACGCGACGCTTACAAGTTCCTTCTTGAGGCGGGAAATGACCTCTTCTATTAAAATACGGTCTTCAAGGACCAAAAGATGCGCGTCAAAGATCTCCGCCTCATCCTTGCCCATCTCTGAAGCAATGCGCTTCTGTAAATCTATGATCTCGCGGCGCGTCTTGATAAGCGCTTCTTCAAACAACTGGATCTGGACAGGAATTTCACTTTCTGATATCTGCTGTTTAGGCACAGAATAATCCTCCCTGCCGATCCTGTGCGCCGGGCCTATTGCAATACCTGTTGCCGCCCCTATTCCTTTAAGTTTAATCATTTTTATTCCTCTAAAAGGATCAGTTTCTCCAGTTCCGATAACGCTTCTTCCGCGTCTTCGCCTTCCACTTCAAGGATTATCTCGCTGCCCTGCTCAGCGCCGAGCATCAGGATGCCCATAATTGATTTCCCGTTCACCTCTTCTTCGTCGCGCTTGACCTTGACACGGGAATCATATTTGTTGGCGACCTGGACAAACATTGCCGCAGGGCGGGCATGCAGGCCCTGTTTATTCTTCACGACTAATTTTTTCTTAATCAATGCCATTGTTAGATCTCTTCAATAAGGCCCAAGATGATTTTGGCCAGCCTCCCCGAATCATGCCTGATAAGCGCATCGGTTGTGGCAACATCATTTTCAATTACTCTGTAACCCAGTTTTTCAATATTACGCGTATCATTTACTACAAGGTATGAATTTTCCTGTGCGTAACGCTTCAGCATCGCTGTCGGCACTTCAGCGGTATTAACAATGCAATAATCAAAGATCTTCGGATGGCTGTGCGCAGCCAACACCTTTATATGGTCGGATACGCGGAACCCGTCGGTTTCTCCGGGCTGGGTCATGACATTGCATACATAGACCTTGATTGCGCTCGAAGAAACAACCGCATCCCTTATATCCTTTATTAAAAGGTTAGGGATAATGCTGGTGTACAAAGAACCGGGCCCCAGGATAATAATATCCGCCTCTTCTATCGCTTTAATTGCTTCCGGAGTTGCCGTAGGGCTGTTTGGCTTTAGCATTACCTGCTCTATCGGGCGGTGGCTTTTAGGGATTTTATCCTCGCCTTCGGTCACCGAGCCGTCTTTATGCCGCGCAACCAGCACTACGTTATCCAGGGTCGAAGGAATAACCTGGCCTTTTAATGCTAATACCTTGCTTGTTTCCTTGATCGCCTTTTCAAAATCTCCGGTCAGGCGCGTCATTACCGTAATAAATAAATTGCCGAAGCTATGGCCGGATAGTTCGGAATTAGTATCAAAACGGAACTGGAACAGGTCCTGCATCAGTGTCGGAGCATCGGCTAAAGCTACAAGGCAGTTACGGATATCGCCCGGAGGCAAAATATCAAACTCCTGCCTCAGGCGCCCGCTTGAGCCTCCGTCATCGGCAACGGTTACGATAGCGGTAATATTGGCCGTATATTCCTTTAACCCGCTTAATAAAACCGATAAACCAGTGCCTCCGCCGATAGTCACAACCCTGGGGCCCTTGCCGAGCTGTTTGCGCTGATAAAGCACGTCCAAAAGCGCCACGTTCTTCGACTGGGGAATAAAAGCTGCTATTAAAGAACGCAGAAGCTTTATGATGCTTAAGATTAAAATTATAATTCCGGAAATAACTAAAACAAGATCAAGGATGTTTGTCGCCCAGTATTCTTCGCTGCGCAGCAATATTGAACCTGTGATGATCAGGGCTACGCCGAAAAACGCAAGGCCCACCCAGCGTTTTATCCCTATGCCGGGTGAAAGCCATTTAAACGCTCCGATAAACTTTGCGCGCATGATTTTTCCTCAGCTGCTTTTTTGTTAAAGTTTTTTTTCGTCTTCGCTGGCGATAATCTTTACAACTGATTTATCATCGTTGCAAGCACGCAAACTGTCGCGGAAATATTTATCTTTTAAAAGGCGAGAAATTCTAGCCAATGCCTTAAGATGAGGGCCGGCTGAATCCTGTGGCGCAAGCAGTAGAAAAAAAATGTAAGCGGGCTCTCCATCCAACGAATCAAAATCAACGCCTTTTTTTGAAAGGCCGAACGCAGCGACAAGTTTTGTCACGCATTCGCATTTTGCATGGGGGATAGCGACTCCCTGGCCGATTGCGGTGGAACCCAGGGACTCCCTTGCCATTAATGCCTCGATGAGCTTTGCGCTGTCGCGCTTGTCTACCTCCGAAGCATTGACCAATGCATCAACGAGTTCGTTGATCACATCCTGTTTTTTTACGGATTTAATGTCGGTGAGGATCGCGTTTTTAGATAGGAAATCCATAATTTTCATAGCATATTCTCCCTGCCCAGAAAGGGCGCACCGGCGCAATACCGATAAGCGCCGGGTGTTAATATTAAAATTACTTACTATTGTTGTGCTCGAGTTTAAAATTTTCGCTCCTGCGAAGCCCTACCACTCTTTTTAGAAAAATCAAAGGGCGAAGCAGAGCGGGAGGCGGGATTCGAACCCGTGACATCAACCTTGGCAAGGTTGCGCTCTACCAACTGAGCTACTCCCGCATTTAAAATAAAATTTGCCTCTGGCGTTTTAATTTTATTTTACGCCGAGCTCTGCGAGGCGCAACAATTACTCTCTTAGCAGCCCTTTCCACACTAATAAGTGCGGACGGAGGGATTTGAACCCCCATGAGTTTCCCCACGAGGTCCTAAGCCTCGCGCGTCTGCCATTCCGCCACGTCCGCAATGAACAAGAAAA
>VGKM01000030.1 GCA_016867005.1 Candidatus Omnitrophota bacterium
ATTGCGTAATGAATTTACCGGGGTTTTAACCGGCAAGGGTTTAAGCTGGGGCGGTAGTTTGATCAGGCCCGAGGCCACCGGTTACGGCTGCGTATATTTTGTAGAAGAAATGCTTAGGACCAGGGGCGAATCATTAAAAGGCAAGGTCTGTGCAGTATCAGGTTCGGGGAATGTCGCCCAATATACAGTAGAGAAGTTGATCAATATGGGAGCAAAGGTCGTTACCTTATCTGATTCCGACGGGTATATTTATGACAAAGACGGCATTGATAAGAAAGAATTAAGCTGCGTGCTTGATCTTAAGAACATAAAGCGCGCAAGGATCAAAGAGTGCGCCAAAGAATTTAACTGTAAATATTTCGAAAAAGAAAAACCATGGTCAGTTAAATGCGATATCGCATTTCCTTCTGCGACTCAAAATGAAATAAGCCAAAGCGATGCCAAAATGTTAGTGAAAAACGGATGCATGGCAGTAGGCGAGGGGGCTAATATGCCTACTACTCCGGAAGGCGTCGAGGTATTCCAGAAAGCCAGGATTCTTTATGCACCCGGCAAGGCATCCAATGCCGGCGGAGTTGCTACAAGCGGCCTTGAGATGAGCCAAAACAGTATGCGTTTTTCCTGGTCGCGGGAAGAAGTGGACAAGAAATTACACGAGATCATGGTCGCTATCCACGAACAGTGTGTTAAATACGGCAAAGAAGGCAATTATGTGAATTATGTCAACGGCGCCAATATCGCCGGATTCGTCAAAGTTGCTGATGCCATGCTCGATCAGGGGCTGGTCTAGGCCGGGCCGGAGGCATTTTTTTGTTGATTAACCCGGAGAATGAATATAAAATAGCCATAGGGAGATAACCTATGAATATAATTATAGGCCTGACTTTTCCGGGTGAATTAAAAGATGAGGCAATAATTTGTTCGCTTTGCAGGAATTATAACCTCCAGGTAAGTATCCTTGAGGCAAGTTTTTCCGCTTATTCCGGCTGGGCGATATTGGGTATTTCCGGAGAAGACAATGAGGCCCAGAAGGCATTTGATTATTTGCGCAGCAAAGGTATAAATATCCAGAAAATTGAATCTGTAAAATAAGCTAAAAAAATAATTTAGCCCGTTGCCTTGAAATCCGGTTTTTATGTGCTATAGTTTATTGTGTAAATTGACATTTTGACATTTTAGGATTTTGACCTAATGAAAAAGGCAAACCAGCAGTAATGCTGGGGCGCAAAGCTACCTGCCCCGAATATCCGGGGTAGAGGGGTTGCCAAAAAGGAAAGTATTTTAAGGCCCCAAGCTTTGCTTGGGGCCTTTTTGTTTGCAGAGGAGAACCTAATGAAAGATATCTTGCACCGCGTGATTACGATGCTTGACCGGGAAGAGCTGGATTTTCTGGATAAACTCGGCAAAGATGCCCTGTTTTCTACGGGGCACAAACTTTCTTATAACGAAATACTGCGGGGATTGATTGATTTTTCAAGAGAGATCGGCTTATCGGGAGAAAAGATCAATTCCAGGGAAGAATTAAAGCAGAGGATATTGCAGCATATAGTAAATAATGTGCAAAAATATAAACATGGGTTACATTAAAAAGGGGGTGGAAAGATGAGAAGCGCAATATTAGCTGTCTTAATAATTACCTTTATGCTTGCGCCGATGCTTTATGCGCAAACAGGGGAAGTCGCGGCAACCGGGGCGTTGAACCTGAAAAATTTTAATAATTACATTAACAGCGCGGTAGAGAGGGACATGAATTTAGTAAAGGCCACGGAAGATGCATATTATGATTCTCCCGCAGATAAATTAGGTACTGGCATGATAAATGCAGCTACTGCCTGGGCCGATATCCCCCAGCAAATAGGAAAAACTACCGGGGAGCATAATGTATTGGTCGGCATGACTTATGGCTTCGGCAAGGGTATTGTAAGCGGGATTAAAAGAGGGGTGTCTGCCGCATACGATATGTCTACATGCGGTCTTCCCCCGTATGATAAACCGATGGTCAGGCCGGAGTTCACAAGCGATAACCCGAACCAGGACTTAAAGATCAGCGTCCTTAAGTGGTAGCTTGAATAATTTTATAACGGATTTATAATGCCACTCTTTATAAAGAGTGGCATTATCTATTTGAAGTAATATTCATTTAGTAGTAAAATATGCAATATGGAAAACGAGAAAGAAGCGATTATTGAAGAATACCTGCGTAATTTAAAGATCACTTTCACTACCTCTTCATTCTATTCTAAAGACCACCCTTCATTTTTAAGGTCTGTCGAAGATTTCAAGCAGAAAACCGATGAAATACTCATGACGATGCCTGCCATCAGGGTCGGTGTCACTAATACCGCGCTTGTCGTTGATGGAAAGGAATATAAAAAGAAGGGCATGGATGAATTAGCGGTTTTATTGCACAGCCGCAAGATCAAGAGTATCGAGATAAAAAGGGGCGTAAGCATTGAAGAAATTTCCTCATTTATGAGTTTTGCCTCTTTAAGGGCAAGAGAAATATTAAAAGCCGGCGGCATAGTGCATGCTTTGGGCCTGGCAAAGAATGCTTCGCTTGTCGTTGAAGAGCTGGATTACTCCCAGCTCTTAAAAGATGCCGGAGAAGAAGTCAAGGATATCTGGATCGTCCTGTTGGACCATGCAGTAAATGCAAAAGACCAGAAAAAAATCAACGATTTAGCCGATGCCTTCGGCAATGTCTCCGCAAAATTCAAGGTTGCAGATTTTAATGAAAATAAGGACCTGTGGGGCCATATCGAGAAATTAATGAGTGCCCTTAAAGAAAGCGAAAAGGAAAGGTTCCAGAAATTCAATAAGGATATCGTAAAGCTTTTTTTGAGGGAAAAGGATATCTGCCCCCAGGACAGTTTAAAGGACCTGGAGAAATTTACCAAAGACATGGCCAGTAATGAACTGGCGGATATCCTGATGGAGCAGATGGTATCTAATGAGAATTTTGACGCAACAAGTTTTAAGCTTTTGTCTAAATTTATGGATAAGAAGAAGCAGGAGGAGGTTGTTTCATCGCTTGTCGAGAAACTGAAAAGTTCCGACGACCCCGAAGGAAAGCAGAAATTAAATAAAAGGATAACAGAGCTTTTCCTTTCCGAAGATTCGCCGATATCCGAAATATCAAGGCACGCCCTGGGTTCGCTGCTGAAGAATATCGCTTTTGAAAGTAAATTTGCTTTTAACCGCAATTTTCTGCATATCAATTACAGGTTTATCCTTCTCAATCTTTTGGTTTCGGAAAAAGACCAGGAGATGCTGGCACAGATCACAGAGGCGCTTTATACGGAGTGGGAAAAGATCGCCCAGGACAGGGACTGGACTTATTTTCGGAACCTCCATGAGGTCTTGACGGACAAGATCGAGCATGAGCCGGCTTTAAAAGAAATGTTTAATGGCCTGTTTGAGCGTATTTTTTCTGTTTTTGAAGAAGCCCTCATGCTCAGGGAAACGATCCAGTACCAGGATTATTTCGTTAAGGTGATCGACTTTAGCGCTAAAGGGCTGGATTTTTATCTTACTAAAATATTTGATGAGGGGATAATTGAAGGCGATATCCTGAGATTATTCCTGAAGCTTTTTCCTGAGCAAACCGGGGTGTTCCTGCAAAGGATTGAATTAAAGCATACCGACGTTGAATTTATAGAGAAGTTGATAGCCGGCCTTAAATTATTGGATTTTGACCAGGTTGTCGGGATATTTGAATCGATTTTTAATGCCTCAAATGAGTTCCTTAAAATAGAGGTCCTGAAGGCGATGGGCAGTTTTAGCGAGTCGGATCCGGAGTTTCTTTTCTCGGCCCTTACCGGAAACGGCAGCGCAGACCTTAAGATAGAAGCCCTGTTGATCATAATGAGGGACCCTGAGCTGAGCAAGAGGGCGGCAAAGCTGCTGCTTGATATCCCTGATTTCTGGGGATTGAAGAGCGAAAAGATCCTGGAAAATATTTTTATCGTCAGGCAGGCGCATTTAAAAGAAGCCGGCGCTTATCTTCTGTCTTTAAGCAGGAATATATTTTTCTGGAGGCGCAGAGTAAAAGAGGCGGCAAAACAAGTTTTGGGGGAGTGGAATGTTTGAACAGATTGAAAGCGCATTCAGGTCTATTGTATCTGCAATGCAGATAGCCCAGCTTTATACTACGGCTCATCCCAGGTTTTCGAAATTCCTTGATAAGGCATATGATGAGCTGCAGGCAATACTTAAAAGCCAAAGTGAACTGGTTTTCGGGATAGTCAACGGTGAATTGGCCTATGGCAAGGAAATATTCTTTGACCTGAGTAAAAACCTGAGTTTGGCAATAATGCGCCTGCAGCAAAAGGGAGTAGAAAGGATCTCTTTCTACCGCGGCCTCGAGAAAAAAGAATTAGCGAAATTCATAGAATACCTGGCTGCGCCCAAGGATGAGATCAAGAAAGAGATCGAAGAATTCCTGATATTCTCCGGAGTGAAAAATATCTCCGCCGGGAGGATCAAGTCGGACGGGGCTTCCAATAAAAGCGCTTCAGAAGATAAGGACTCAAGGTCCAATCTTTACGAAGCTTCTTCGCAGAATGTTTCTCGGACCCTGCAGGATGTCTTAAGCGACGAAGGAGTGGATTATCTGAACCTGAGGTTTACCTTAAGCACCGTCATGGAAAACCTTATTACCAACTTTGAAGAATTTATAAAACTTACTACGATAAAACGGTATAACCTCGGGACTTTTACGCACAGCCTTAACGTTTCCATCCTTTCCATGTTTTTTTCTTCCAAGCTCCATTTCGTCAAAGACGATGTCCTGGAAATCGGGATCGCTGCTTTGTTCCATGACCTGGGGAAACTCCACATTTCAAATAAAATCATCAATAAGCCCGGCAGGCTGACTGACGAGGAATTTGCAAAGATGCAAAGCCATACTATTATCGGGGCGGAGGTCCTCCTAAAACATGTAAATACGCTGGGGATCCTGCCGGTTGTGGTTTCTTATGAGCATCATTTAAGGTTTGGCTCAAGCGGTTACCCGAAACTGACTTTTTTTAAAGAACCGCATGTCGCATCGATGATAGTGGCGATTTGCGATGTCTATGACGCTCTTTACCAGAAAAGAAACTATAAAAACAATTTCTCGCCTGATTTGATCTACGATATCATGCTCAAGGAAAGGGAAAAAGTATTTGACCCCAAGCTCCTTGATAAATTCTTCAGCATGATGGGGGTTTGGCCCGTGGGTGCCATTGTCAGCTTAAGCGATAAAAGGATCGCGGTGGTAAGAGAGCAAAACGAAGACGATATCTGGTCGCCTAAGGTCGAGGTCATCTCGCCTGCCGAAGCAAAAGAAAAGATCGATCTGAAAGAGAAGAAAGGCCAGCTTAAAATAGAATTCGCCCTTAACCCCTGGGTTGAAGGTAAAGAATACCTGGCACTCATTTAACTGCCGATGGGCCTTAAAATTACATATGGATTTAACCAGCCCTGAATTTAAAAATAATGAATTCATCCCTAAAAAATTCACCTGTGAAGGAGAGGATATTAATCCTGCCCTTATTATCAAAGGCGTACCCGCCGGAACAGAATGCCTGGCCTTAATCGTTGACGATCCGGACGCGCCTATAGGTACATGGGTACACTGGGTGGTTTTTAATATCCCGTTAACAGAAGGAATCAAGGAAAATAGTGTCCCCGGAAAGCTCGGGATGACCAATTCAGGGAAAAAAGATTTTCACGGGCCCTGCCCGCCGTCAGGGACCCACCGTTATTTTTTCAAAATATATGCATTGGATGAGATGCTTAATCTTGATGAAGGCATAAGAAAAGGCGAATTGGAAAAAGCGATGAAAGGGCATGTTCTTGGGGAGGCGCAGTTAATCGGTTTATATAAAAGAGGTGCTTAAATATTTGACTTTTAAAAGAATTGTGTTATAATAACTTCTGAAGTGGTTCAATAGCGAACCGCTTCTAAAACAAAGGCGTTTAGAGGCCGGAGTGTCGGCGCTAAACGCTTATTTTTTTATATGCCAAAATTTATTTTTATTACAGGCGGGGTGATTTCAAGCTTAGGCAAGGGTATTGCTTCTGCTTCTATCGGCAAGATCCTTGAATCGCGGGGTTTAAAAGTCACCCTGATGAAATTGGACCCGTATATAAACGTTGACCCCGGCACTATGAATCCTTACCAGCACGGGGAGGTTTATGTAACCGAAGACGGCGCTGAAACTGACCTTGACCTGGGGCATTATGAGAGGTTTACCAATTCCAAGATAACCAAATTCAATAATGTCACTACCGGGCAGGTTTATAATACCGTTATTTCCAAAGAGAGAAGAGGCGATTATCTGGGTAAAACAATCCAGGTGATCCCGCACATCACCAATGAGATCAAAGACAGGATAAAGAAAGTCGCCAAGGTTTCTGCGGCAGAAGTTATCCTGGTGGAAGTCGGAGGCACTGTCGGGGATATTGAGAGCCTGCCGTTTCTGGAGGCCGCCAGGCAATTCCGGATAGACGCCGGTTATAATAATACGCTTTATATCCATCTGACGCTTGTCCCGTATATAAAGGTCGCCGGAGAAATTAAGACCAAGCCCACTCAGCATAGCGTAGGGACATTAAGGGAGATCGGCATCCAGCCGGATATCCTGATCTGCCGCACGGAAAAAACTTTATCCGATGAGGTCAAGGAGAAGATCTCGCTTTTCTGCAATATCAGGAAAGAAGCGGTTATCGAGGCAAAAGACGTAGATTCTATCTACCAGCTGCCGCTGGTATTTAAAAATCAGATATTGGATGAAATAATCCTCAGCCACTTCAGCCTGATATGCAAGTTTTCCGATCTAAAGGACTGGGATAAGGATGTTGTGCAAAAGGCGCTTTTACCCAAAGAGAAGGTGAAGATCGCTTTTGTCGGAAAATATATCCAGCTGCAGGATGCGTACAAATCGGTTTATGAAGCGCTGATACATGCCGGCATAGCAAACGACGCAAGAGTCGAGATCATTAAGGTTGATTCTGAAGATATAGAAAAGCATACTGCCAGGAAATTCCTTGAAGGGGTATCCGGAGTCCTTGTCCCAGGAGGTTTCGGTTCCCGCGGCGTGGAAGGGAAGATCAAAGCAATACAATTTGCAAGAGAGAACAATATTCCTTTTCTCGGCTTATGCCTTGGTATGCAGTGCGCGGTCATAGAATTCAGCCGCAACGCCTGCGGGCTGAAAAAAGCAAATTCTACGGAATTCAACTCCAAAACGCCTTATCCTGTGATAAGCCTGTTGGAAGAGCAAAAAAGGGTAAAAGATATGGGCGGCACGATGCGCCTGGGCGCGTATGCCTGCGCTGTTAAAAGAAAAACAAAAGCAGGCGATCTATATAAAAAAGATTTGATCCATGAACGCCACAGGCACAGGTATGAGTTCAATAATAAATATAAGAAGTTGCTGGAGAAAAAAGGCCTGGTATTTTCCGGAATATACCCTAAAGGGAACCTTGTTGAAATTGTAGAGCTGAAAAACCACCCTTTCTTTGTGGCTGTTCAGTTCCATCCGGAGTTTAAATCCAAGCCCGATAAAGCCCATCCGCTATTCCGGGGATTTATTGAACGAGCCCTGGAAAAGAGCATCTTAAGTTAGCCTTTTATACTTTACAAAAGTACTCCCTTATACTATAATACCTCAAAAATTAGAAGGCCAAAATTATGCCGATAAAGAACGGTTTTGATAACCAGAAGTACCTCTCGGAGCAAACTGCCGCAATCTTAGACAGAGTCAAGAAATGCGACAATAAACTGTATCTTGAATTTGGAGGCAAGCTCTGTTTTGATTACCATGCCGCCAGAGTCCTTCCGGGGTATGACCCTAACGTTAAAATAAGATTATTACAGGAGCTAAAAGATAAAATTGATATCGTCCTGTGTATTTTTTCGGGAGATATTGAAAGCGGCCGCGTCAGAGGCGATTTCGGGATAACCTATGATGCCGCAACGCTCAAATTAATCGACGATCTAAGGAAGTGGGGCCTGGATATCCTTGCGGTTGCAATAACCCGTTTTAATAACCAATCATCCGCGGTGATCTTTAAAAATAAGCTGGAGAGAAGGGGCGTTAAGGTTTACCTTCATTATCCTATCGAGCAGTATCCGGCCAACATTGACCTGGTTGTCAGCGACAAGGGGTTCGGCAAGAATGATTTTATAGAATCAAATAAGCCGATCGTGGTGGTCACAGGCCCCGGCCCTAACAGCGGCAAGCTTTCTACCTGCCTTTCCCAGTTATACCAGGAACACAAACGCGGCATAAATGCCGGCTATGCTAAATTTGAAACATTCCCCATCTGGAATATCCCGCTTAAACATCCGGTCAACGTGGCCTATGAAGCTGCAACGGCCGATATTCAGGATTTTAACCTGGTAGACCCGTTCCATTTGAGTACTTATAACGAAACAGCTATTAATTATAACCGCGATGTGGAAAGTTTTCCGATCCTAAAATTAATCCTGACCAAGATCAGCGAGAAAAATAACACGTTGCCTATGTATAATTCTCCAACAGATATGGGCGTTAACAGGGCCGGCTTCGGCATTGTGGATGATAAGGTTGTGCAGGAGGCGGCTAAGCAGGAATTGATCAGAAGGTACTTCAGGTACAATACGGAATTCGTCCTGGGGATAGAGAAAAAAGCTACGGCCGACAGGGTAATGATGCTGATGGAGGAGCTTGAGGTAAAAGTTTCCGACAGGAAAGTTGTTGAGGTCGCGCGTAAAACCGCCGAAGAGGCGGAAACAAAGGGCAAAGGCAACGAAGGTATTTTCTGCGGCGCAGCGATACAGTTAAATGACGGCAGGGTTATCACCGGGAAAAATTCAAAACTGATGCATGCCGCGTCCAGCCTGATCATTAATGCTATTAAAGTGTTGGCAAATATACCTGATGAGATCCTGCTCCTTTCTCCGCACATAATCAACCAGATCTCCAAACTGAAGGAAGGGATACTTAATTCGGGCCCGGAAAGCCTGGATCTGGAAGAAACCCTGATCGCCCTTTCTATCAGCGCTACCACAAACCATACCGCAGAAGTGGCTATGCAGAAACTTACGGGATTAAAGGGCTGCGAAGTGCATATGACCCATATCCCTACTCCCGGAGACGAAGTGGGCTTAAAGCGCCTGGGAGTAAACTTAACGACAGACGGTAAATTTTCCTCCCGCAATCTGTTTGTTGCATAAAATTATATGATTATGGCCTTTCGATGCTTCCGCCGCAGGCGGACTTGCTTGAGGGCCATGCTGAGCGGAAACAAAGAAAAGAAAGATTAAAGTCGAAGCATGAAAGCAATCCTGGCTTTTGAAGACGGTAAAATATTTAAAGGGTCATCATTCGGCGCCTCCGGAGAGACATATGGTGAAATTGTTTTTAATACCAGCATGACCGGCTACCAGGAAATTCTCACCGACCCCTCTTATAAGGGCCAGATTGTTACTATGACTTATCCTTTGATCGGCAATTACGGGATCAATGAAGAGGATGTTGAGTCATGCAAGCCGTTCGTGGAAGGTTTTGTCGTAAAAGAATACAGTAAGATCGCCAGCAATTGGCGGTCTCAGAAATCCCTCGGAGATTACCTTAAGGAAAATCAGATTGTCGGCATCGAAGGCGTAGATACCAGGGCGATCACTCTGCATATCAGGCAGACAGGGGCGCTAAAAGCAGTAATATCGACCGTTGATTTAGACCAGAAGAGCCTGGTTAAGAAAGCCAAGGATTCCTGTGGACTTTTGGGTAGAGACCTGGTCAAAGAAGTAGTTTGTGAAAAGGCCTATGAGTGGAATAAAACCGGCAAATACAAAGTAGTTGCAATTGACTGCGGGATCAAATTTAATATGTTGCGCATCCTTGCGGATAATAATTGCCGGGTAATCGTAGTCCCGGCGACTGCCTCGGCGAAAGATATATTGGGTTTAAAGCCGGACGGGCTGCTTTTATCCAACGGCCCCGGAGACCCGGCAGCGCTTCCCTATGTGGTAAAGACCGTAAAAGAGCTTTTAGGTAAAATCCCCATGTTCGGCATCTGCCTCGGTCATCAGATGCTTGGGCAGGCATTAGGCGGCAAAACTTATAAGCTAAAGTTCGGGCATCACGGCGTAAACCAGCCGGTCAAGGATTTAAAAACCGGGAAAGTTTCTATTTCTGTGCAAAACCACGGGTTTTGCGTTGATATTAAGTCGCTGGATAAAAAAGACATAGAGATCACGCATATGAATTTAAACGATAACACGCTTGAAGGGATGCGCCATAAAAAACTCCCCGTATTTTCCGTCCAGTTCCACCCTGAGGCCTCTCCCGGGCCGCATGATGCAAATTATCTTTTCAAAGAATTTATAAAAATGATGGAGGCAGCGCGTGCCAAGAAGAAAAGACATAAATAAAATTTTGATCATCGGCTCCGGCCCCATTGTAATAGGCCAGGCATGCGAATTTGATTATTCCGGCACCCAGGCATGCAAGGTCTTAAAGCAGGACGGCTTTTATGTGGTCCTTGTGAATTCAAACCCTGCTACTATTATGACTGACCCAAAGACCGCAGATAAAACATATATTGAGCCGATCACGCCGGAGATAGTAGCCAAGGTCATCGCAAGAGAAAAACCCGATGCATTATTGCCGACGCTGGGAGGGCAGACCGCTTTAAATACAGTAGTGGCCTTGGCAGAAATGGGCGTGTTGAAAAAATATAAAGTGGAGACGATCGGCGCCGATATCAGATCAATCAAGAAAGCTGAGGACCGCCAGCTGTTTAAGAAGGCGATGATAAAGATCGGCCTTGACCTGCCGAAATCCGGACAGGCCTATAATTTAGGCGAGGCCTGCGCCATCGCCGCAAAGATCGGGTTCCCTTTGATCATCCGGCCGAGCTTCACCCTGGCCGGGACCGGAGGCAGCATTGCTTATAATATTGAGGAATTCCGCGTCCTTGCAAAACGCGGCCTTGAGTCCAGTATGATCAGCGAGATATTGATCGAAGAATCGGTAGCCGGCTGGAAAGAATTTGAATTAGAAGTTATGCGGGACCTGAAAGATAACGTAGTGATCATCTGCTCGATTGAAAATTTTGACCCGATGGGCGTGCATACAGGCGACAGCATTACCGTTGCCCCTGCCCAGACGCTGACTGACAAAGAATACCAGAGGATGAGGGATGCAGCTTGCGCCTGCATAAGGGAGATCGGCGTGGAAACCGGCGGTTCCAATATCCAGTTTGCAGTGCATCCGGAAACAGGAAGAATGGTTGTGATTGAAATGAACCCCCGCGTATCAAGGAGTTCAGCGCTTGCCTCTAAGGCCACGGGATTCCCTATTGCCAAGATCGCCGCAAAACTGGCAGTAGGTT
>VGKM01000031.1 GCA_016867005.1 Candidatus Omnitrophota bacterium
AAAGAGACATTAAAACAGAAGGCAGGCCAAAGTGAATAAAAAAAAGGTGAATATTTACAATAAAACAACGCGTTGGTTTACGAATCACCCGTGGCTGAAGCTGATATCGCTGGTTTTAGCAGTCATCACCTGGTTTTATGTAAGCGGCGAGATAAATAAATTTAACTGACATGGTGAAACTAGGCGTAAATATTGACCACGTGGCTTCGGTAAGAGAATTGCGCAAAGGCGCTTTCCCTGAGCCGGCGATTGCCGCTTTAATCGCACAAGAAGCAAAGGCCGCATCTATCGTAGTGCACCTAAGAGAAGACCGGAGGCACATAAAGGATGCCGACTTGTATATTTTAAAACAAGTTGTAAAAACCAAACTCAATCTTGAGATGTCAACTGCTCCCGAAATAGTAGGGATCGCCTGCAAGATCAGGCCTGACCAGGCAACGCTCGTGCCGGAAAAACGAAAAGAACTCACCACCGAAGGCGGTTTAAATGTAGCGGCTAACCTGAAACTTGTACGGGATACGGTAAATAAACTTAAAAAAAACGGTATTATTGTCAGCCTTTTTATTGACCCCGAAAAGAAACAAATAGATGCGGCAAGAAAATCCGGCGTAAATATGATTGAATTGCATACCGGGCGCTTCGCTAATGCCAAGAATGATCTCGAACAGGAAAAATGCCTGAAAGAGATTTCCGATGCAGTCAAGTATGCTAAAAAACTAAAGCTGGCCGTGAATGCCGGCCACGGCCTGGATTATAACAATGTTTCAAGGATAGCAAGAATCAAAGGCATCGAAGAGTTGAATATCGGTTATTCCATAATCTGCCGCTCTGTTATCGTCGGTTTAAAACAGGCGATCAAGGAAATGAGGGATTTGTTATGATCGTCGGAACCGGGATCGACATTACTGAAGTCCGCCGCCTTAAACAAGCGGTGGAAAAATGGGGGGACGAATTCTTAAACCGTATTTTTACAAAAATAGAACTGGATAATGCCAAAACCCGCGGCAGCCTCTATCAGCATCTGGCAGGAAGATTTGCCGCAAAGGAAGCCGTATTTAAGGCGCTGGGCAATGAACGCCTGAACTGGAAGGACATTCAGATACTGAATGACAAAACAGGAAGGCCTAATTGTATTATTTTAAACGGTAAAGCCGCTAAAGTAGATGTCCAGATATCGATCTCTCATGTAAAAAGCTATGCGACTGCCTTTGCAATTATTACGAAGAAAAGCTGATTCTCATAAAGGTGATTACGGCAGGATCTTTATTCTGGCAGGGTCTGCCAGGTTTTCCGGAGCAGCAATACTCTGCAGCATGGCGGCACTGCGTTCAGGCGCGGGGCTGGTAACATTAGGCATCCCCAAAAGCCTTAATAACGCGATCATAAAAATAAAGCCCCCTGAAGTTATGACGCTGCCCCTGGAAGAAACAAAAGATGCTACGCTGGCAAAGAGCTCTTTTAAAAAAATAATCGATTTTCTTAATAAGGCCGACGTTTTAGTAATAGGCCCGGGCCTGTCTGATAACAAAGAAACAGCCGGATTGATCCGCAAAGTTATAAACCGGGTACGCCTGCCTGTAATTATTGATGCAGATGGCCTGAATGCTTTAGCCGGGCACCTTGATATCCTAAGAAAAAAGAAGGCCTTGGTTAACCGTGATATTATTATTACGCCGCACCCCGGAGAGATGGCTCGTCTTCTGGATAAAACCATATCTTTTGTACAAAAAGATAGAAAAAATATTGCCAAGTCATTTGCAAAGAACTATAATTGCCTAGTCATTTTAAAGGGAAATAAAACAATAATAGCGGCTCCGGAAGGCAAAGCTTATATAAATAATACAGGTAACCCCGGGATGGCTACTGCCGGCAGCGGCGACTGCTTAACCGGGATAATCGCAGCTTTTCTTGGCCAAAAGCTAAAGGCGCCTGAAGCAAGCAGGATTGCGGTATACATTCACGGCTTGGCCGGCGACCTTGCGGCTGAAGAAAAGACACAAATAAGCTTAATCGCCTCGGATATTATTGATAAGATACCGGAAGTTTTAAAGAAAATGCGGGTTATGCCGGCATAGCTCAGTCGGTAGAGCAGCTGTTTTGTAAACAGCGGGTCGGGGGTTCGATTCCTCTTGCCGGCTCCATTTAGATTTAATACGGATTTCGAGTTCAGGATTTAAAGTTTATGTTTAATAGGGCAGGTACCCAAGTGGCCAAAGGGGGCAGACTGTAAATCTGCTGCACTTGTGCTTCATAGGTTCGAATCCTATCCTGCCCATTAAAATTAAAGCAGCCTCTGGCGTATTGCTTTAATTTTACGCCGAGTAATACGAGGCGAAAATATGCGGGAGTAGTTCAGTGGTAGAACAATAGCCTTCCAAGCTATATATGGGGGTTCGATTCCCCTCTCCCGCTCTTAAATATGATATTCGGGAAAAAAATACAGAATGAGTACTTATTCAACAACTTATTAGATGAAGCTAATGTCTTCCTGCTTTATCTGAACAAAGACGGCTATATTGATCTTTGTAATAAACACTTCAGCGATTTCCTGGGAAAGGAAAAAAACGTTATCATCGGGAAAAAATGGGATGCGGCGATGTTCGGGGAAAAGCCGCAGGCAAAGCAACAGGTCTTTGCTGCGGTAATAGATGCTTCGGTCAAGCACAAAAAGCCGAATTTTTTTGAAGATGCCATGTTTGATGTTAAAAACAAGAAGCATTTTCTTTCCTGGAATATCAATCCCGTTTTTTCCGGAGAGCATAAACACGAGGGCACGCTTTTAATCGGCAACGATATCACTGAATTAAAAGAAAACGAAATATCGCTTAAGAATATCGATGAAACACTAAAAAATATATTCTCAAGTATTAAAGATTTTGCATTGTTTGTTACAAATTTAAGCGGGAACATTACTTATTACGGAGCCGGCGCCGAAAAAGTATTCGGCTGGAGCAAAAACGAAGCGATATTTAAACACATCGGCCTGCTTTTTAAAGAAGATGCCCTGAAAGAGATCCCCGGGATGCTCGACCTTGCAAAATTATCCGGGAAATTTGAGCAAGAAATGGAGCTGGTAAAAAAGGAAGGGGAAAGATTTCCGGTGACCCTTAACATTTACCCTCTAATCGACGCTTCGGGTAATCTTATCGGATATGTTTTTATTGCCAAAGATGACACGGAAAGAAAAAAACTGGAATTTAGGATCTTTCAAACCGAAAAACTGGCAGCCATCGGAC
Organism: Candidatus Omnitrophota bacterium; assembly: GCA_016867005.1. Lineage (GTDB taxonomy): Bacteria > Omnitrophota > Gorgyraeia > Gygaellales > Profunditerraquicolaceae > VGKM01. The sequence goes on from VGKM01000031.1 coordinate 3,237, forward strand.
AGCTGGCAGCGGGGATAGCCCATGAAATAAACAACCCTCTGTTTGTCATTTCCGGGACGCTGGAATTATTGTTTCTCTCAGAAGAAAAGATACCTAAGGATATTCTAACAGAGCTGAAAAAAATTGAAGAACAAACTGACCGCGTCAGGAAACTGATGGATAGAGTCCTTAAATTCTCCCGGCAAAGCCAGTTAAAACTGGAGACATTGAACATTAATGAAGTTATTGAAGGCGTATTGCCGCTGCTCTCGTATCATAAATTAGCTCTTTCTAAAATAAAAATAAATAAAACTTACTCTTCGCAAGAACTCCCCATAAAAGGCGATATAAATCAGCTTCAGGAAGTATTTATCAACCTTTGCGTTAACGCATTTCAGGCAATGCCCGATGGGGGAGAACTTAATATCACAACCCATGCGGTCAATCTGAATGCAGAAATAAGGATATCAGATACCGGCAGCGGCATATCCAAAGAGAACTTAAAAAATTTGTTCATGCCTTTTTTTACCACTAAAAAAGAGGGGACGGGCCTGGGGTTGTCGATCTGCCATAATATCATTAAAAGCCATAACGGCTCAATTGACATAGAATCCGTGCAAACTAAAGGCACCACTTTTATTATCCGTTTTCCGATTGTGAGCTAGAGGAGAGGGAATTGCCGAAAAAAATATTGATAGTCGACGATGAGGTCCAGGTAAGAGAGGTATTTTCAAAGCTGCTTTTTAAAGAAGGTTTTACGGTAGAGTGCGCCGGAACACTGGAAGAAGCAGTTAAACAGGTAACGGAAAATGACTTTGATATTGCTTTAGTAGATATCAGGCTCGGCGGGGTAAGCGGTTTCGAAATAGTAAAAAATATTTTAGAGAAGAGGCCTTTATTACGGGTAGTTATGATAAGCGGTTCCGGCCCGACTGATGATGTCATTGCCAAATCCGAAGAAGCCGGCTGCATCGGGTTTATCGGTAAAAATCTCAAAATAAATGAGATCAAGGATAACTTAAAATTTTACCTTGATTCAACAAAGAAAGCGTAGGCAAATGGACGAAATATTCTTAAAACCTGTTTTCATTGAAGCGTTTGACCTGGATGACGCCTGGTTTCAGTGTCTATCTGAAATACTGGACAAAGGCCATGTATATACTATCACCAGGGGCAGTTACGAAGGGCAGAAACGCCTGGAATTTGACTTTGTAGTAATAAGAGTAAAGAAGCCGTCGCACCAAATAATCCCTATGATCCCCGAAGGCATGAGCATACCTGCTCCTACCGATATGGATTATATCCAGGGCTATCTCAGTTACCTTATGACGGGTACCAAGACCGAAACCGAAGATTACACTTACGGAGAACGGCTTGTCGGCAGGCCGGCGGCTGACCCCAAAGAGATGGCAAAAGATATGCCTCTAAGCGTAAACCAGATTGAAGAAGTTATCAAAATTTATAAACAAAAGGGCTTTGGCACCAATCAGGCAACAATGGAAATCGGCATGCCTTCCGACATCAAGCTGGATGACCCGCCATGCCTGAGGATCATTGATACAAGGATCCGTTACGGGAAACTGCATTTTATTTTATATTTCCGGTCCTGGGATTTATGGGGAGGGTTTCCATCCAACCTGGGAGGATTGCAGCTTGTAAAACAATATATGGCAGACGAAATAGGTGTTGGAGACGGAGAAATAATAGCAGTCAGTAAAGGCCTCCATTTATACGATTATAGCTGGGACCTGGCAAAGATTAGGACAAATAAAAACAACCCATTGTCATTAAAAGGTGCGGCGGTCAGATGAATCACGGAGGAAGAAAATGAATAAGCATTATAAAGGCGCAGAACGAAGGGCCTTTGCCCGATTAAATTATACTACGCCTCTTAACTGTAAAGTTTGCAATAAACAGACTATTTCCTGCCTGCTTAACGGTTACGTTTCAAATATCAGCCCTGCAGGATTGCTCTGCAACATAAAAGAAAGGGTAAAAAAGAATGACGTCCTGTGGCTTTCGTTTGACAGGGGGACATTGAGTTTTTGCGAAGACCTTGAAAAACGCTCCTTTATATACCAAAGCGGAGTGATTGCAAAGGTCGCCAGGATAGAAAGAAAATCTGACGGGAGTTATGATGTAGGGGTACACTTTATTACCCGCGAAGAAAAAAATTCAACCAATATTTTCCCTCAGACGCGTTTTCTGGATAAAAATAACAACGGTATTGCCGAAGCCGAAGATACGGCAGAAGAGGAAATAACGGTTGAGGTAGAAGATACAGAGCTTGAAGGCCAAACCCGGGAAGAACCCCAGGAAGACAATGGTTAAAACCATAAATTGCAGATGGGCATAAAAATTGCAGTCATAGGAGATGGGGGCTGGGGCACTACCTTAGCGATCCTTTTATCAAAAAAAGGGTTCGATGTAACTTTATGGGGTGCGTTTCCAGAATACGTTCTAACCCTTGATAAAAAAAGGGCCAATCCCAGATTTCTACCGGGTATAAAGATCCCAAAAAATATACGGATCACCTCTGATCTGGGCGAAGCATCAAAAGGCAAAGATATTATTGTCATGGCAGTACCGTCGCTATATATGCGCAGCATATTAAAAGCATTAAAAAAGACGGATTATCCCCGCCGGGCAATATACCTAAGCGTGACCAAAGGAATTGAGATCAACACCCTGAAAACAATGTCGGAAATCATCCGGCAAGAACTTGGTAAATTAAATGTGGCCGTGCTCTCAGGCCCTACAATAGCCCACGAAGTGGCTAAAAACATCCCTACAACAGCAGTGATCGCTTCAAAAAGCACGCAAACAAGGAAATTCCTGCAGGATGTCTTTATGACCGGGTACTTTCGTGTCTATACGAATAATGATGTCTCAGGTGTAGAATTGGGAGGGTGTTTAAAAAACGTGATCGCTATCGCCTGCGGTATTTCTGACGGGCTTGGTTTCGGTACAAATACAAAAGCCGCGATTTTATCGCGCGGCCTTGCGGAGATCTCAAGATTAGGCAAAGTCATGGGAGCAAACCCGAAAACATTTAGCGGAATTAGCGGGTTAGGAGACCTGGTTACAACATGCATAAGCAAGTACAGCAGAAACAGGTGTGTGGGAGAGAAAATCGGGAAGGGGCAAACACTTCTGCACATAAAGTCAGGCATGCAGATGGTAGCAGAAGGCGTGCCTACGGCAAAATCGGCTTACCAGCTGAGTTTAAAATATAAAGTCCCGATGCCTATAACCAAAGAAGTTTATTCTGTTCTTTATAAAAATAAATCTCCTCTTACGGCTGTGAAGGACTTAATGAAAAGGGAGAAAAAAGAGGAGTAATAATTAACGGGGGATGGCTCAGTTTGGCTAGAGCGCTTGAATGGGGTTCAAGAGGTCGAGAGTTCAAGTCTCTCTCCCCCGATAAATCTTAACAATATTACCTGGCGTTTATGGGATTTGGCCAGCACGCCCCTTGCGGGCAAAGGAGGTCTTAAATGGCGTACACCGGACCTGAAAGAAGAAGGCATCAGCGCATCAGCGGGCGTTTTATAGTTTCCTACAGGATTTTGGAAGAAAACGATAACATCGATATTTCGCAGACCAAAAACCTAAGCCTGGGAGGCATGTTATTGACAACCAACAGAAGGTTTGATTCCGGCACAAACCTGGCAATTGAGATCCGCTTGCCTTTTGACCCTAACCCTATTATGCTTATCGGTAAAGTAGTAGAATCAAAAGAGATCACCAAAGAGCTTATTTATGATACAAGGATACAATTCCTGGCAGTGGACGAACGGCACAGGTTCATTTTGAGCCAGACGGTGGATTATTACATCAAAAAAGGCAAATAGCCTGCCTTGCGGCAGGCAGGGAAGGACTTAAAACAAATGGAAAAAATCAACGTTGGCCTGATCGGCTTCGGTAATGTAGGTAGCGGCGTTGTAAAAATACTGCGCGAACGTAAATCATTACTAAGCGGCAAAATAGGGCTAGAAATAAACATTAAGAAGGTTTGCGACAAGGACCTTGCCAGGAAAAGAAACGTAGGATTAGATAAAACGCTTTTTACGCGCGACGCAAAAGAAATAATCTATGACCCGGCCATAGACATTGTCGTTGAGTTAATTGGAGGAATTCATCCTGCCAAAGAATTTATCACCGAAGCCCTGAAAAACGGAAAGAACATCGTCACGGCAAATAAAGCGCTCCTGGCCGAACACGGCAAAGAACTTTTTGCCCTTGCGCGCGACAAAGGAAAAAATATTTATTTTGAAGCTTCTGTCGGAGCAGGAATACCGATAATTAAATCTTTGCGCGAAGGCCTTGTTGCCAACAAATTCAGCAGTATATTCGGAATAGTAAACGGCACCTCAAATTATGTACTTTCTTCGATGTCTGGAAACAACTGTTCGTTTGCCGAAGCGTTAAAAGAAGCAAAGATCAAGGGATTTGCAGAAAAAGACCCTACGCTTGATATCGAAGGGATAGATTCTGCCCATAAACTCATACTTCTTGCGTATCTATGTTTCGGAAAATTCCCCGGGTTACAAGAGATTTTTATAGAGGGGATATCAAGAATTTCCCTGATAGACATTAACTATGCCAAAGACCTGGGATTTGAAATAAAACTGCTGGCAATAGCAAAGAGGGAATCCAGCGAACTGGAATTAAGGGTGCACCCGACGCTTGTGCCGCGCGCGCATCTTTTGAGTTCCGTAAACAGCATTTTTAACGCTATTTATGTTTCAAGCGACTTGGCAGGCAACCTTCTGTTTTACGGCCCGGGCGCAGGGCAATTATGTGCGGCCTCTGCCGTAGTTTCCGATATCGTTGACCTTACTCATGACATAAAAGCAGGGCTATTCAGGCCCACTCTGAATGTCATACCTGACGACTCGATAAAGAAATTCCGCAAAATAGATGAGATAGAAAGCAAGTACTACATCCGCTTTTCCGCTCTGGACAAACCGGGCGTTTTGGCAAAGATTTCTGGCGTCCTGGCAAAATATTCAATAAGCATCGCGACGGTTACCCAAAAGGAAAGGCACAAACAAAGCATCGTGCCGATTATGATGATAATCCATGAAGCAAAAGAAAAAGACCTCCATGAAGCATTGAAAGCTATTGACCGGCTTGATGTAATAAAAGAAAAATCTGTGGCAATAAGAATCGAGGAAACCTAAAATGCATTACGAAGGGATCATTAAAAAATACAGCCGCTACCTCCCTGTCTCGGGGAAAACCCCCGTCATTACACTTAATGAGGGCAATACGCCGTTGATCTTTTCCGGATATTTAAGCGGGCTACTCGGGGCAGGCTTTGAGGTCTACCTAAAATACGAAGGGCTCAATCCCACCGGGTCTTTTAAGGACAGAGGCATGACCCTTGCCATCTCAAAGGCCTGCGAGGAAGGATCCAAGGCAGTAATGTGCGCCTCTACCGGTAATACTTCTGCTTCGGCTGCTGCATATTCCGCCAAAGCAGGCATTAAATGCATTGTCCTTATACCTAACGGTTCAATAGCTCTGGGTAAACTAAGCCAAGCAATGATCCACGGTGCTACTGTCCTCGCAATAGAAGGTAATTTTGATGAGGCGCTAAAATTAGCCAGGGAAATAACTTCGGAATTCCCTATTACCCTGGTAAATTCGCTTAATCCTTACCGTATCGAAGGGCAAAAGACAGGGAGTTTTGAAATTTGTGACTGCCTGGGCGATGCCCCTGATTTTCACATAATACCGGTAGGCAATGCCGGAAACATAACGGCCTACTGGAAAGGATATAAAGAGTATAAACAGGCCGGGAAATCTACTGCTCTTCCAAAAATGCTCGGGTTCCAGGCCCAAGGTGCTGCCCCAATAGTAAAAGGGCATCCGATCAAACACCCTAAGACAATTGCCACTGCTATTAAAATAGGCAACCCTGCCAGCTGGGCTCAAGCTGAAGCTGCGCGCGATGAATCAGGCGGGCTGATAAATATGGTCACGGATAAACAAATTATCGAGGCCTATAAAATACTTGCCGAGAAAGAAGGCATTTTCGCAGAACCGGCTTCTTGTGCCTCTGTAGCAGGTTTGATAAAGCTTTCAAAAACGGGTTATTTCTCAAAAAGAAAAGCAAAAAAACCAACAAGGATCACCTGTATACTTACAGGGCATGGGCTCAAAGACCCGGATCGCGCAATAAAATCGGTAAAGATGCCAAAAGTGATCAAACCTAAATTAAAACTGATTTTGAAAGAAATTGGATATTAAGGCATTAAAAAATAAGCGCGTTCTTATTACAGCCGGCCCTACCTGGGTGCCGATAGACAGCGTCAGGGCAATCGGCAACCTGGCAAGCGGAGAAACAGGGATCAGGCTTGCAGAAAAACTAAAAGAATCCGGGGCAAAAGTCACATTATGCCTGGGGCCGGTTCCCCGAAGTTACGCGACAAAAGGAATAAAATTAATCCGATTTGTTTTTTTTGATGAACTAAAAAGAGCCCTTTTTAAAGAAATCGCTTCAAAAAAATACGACCTGATAATTCACTCAGCAGCGGTATCAGATTTCAGGCCAAAGGAAATATTCAGTAAGAAAATTTCTTCCGGTTTGCCCCGGCTGAAACTTGAACTCGTCCGGAACCCTAAATTGCTTGATTCTTTTAGAAAAATTGATGCGTCTTTAAAAATTGTTGCTTTTAAATTTGAACCCCGGCAGGCTATCCCGCGCTTGATTAAAGAAGCAAAGGGGCTTTTAAAACGCAGCGGTTCTTTTCTTGTTATTGCTAATACCGTAACTAATGGCCGCTACAATGCATACATTGTTTCACAAAATACAACCCAGGGCCCGATAAAATCAAAAGCAGATCTTACTGAAAAGCTTGTTAACAAGCTGGGAGAAACGCTATGACAGAGATTATCCTGCCGGACAAAATAAAAATAATGCTGGAAAACTTTACCCGCGATATTAAGGCGGCTTGCAGCAATAATTTAATTTCCCTCATCCTGTATGGAAGCGCTGCCAGCGGGGAGTTTATTGACGCAAACTCAAACCTGAACGTGCTTATTGTCTTAAAAGATGACTCGCTTGCAGGCTTAAAGGCAATAAAGCCGGTAGTAACCAGGTTTGGATACAGAAGGATCCAGCCGGTTATTTTCAACAAAGAATATATTTTGAGTTCCCTTGATGTTTTTCCTATTGAGTTCCTGGACATGAAAGAAAACTATCGCATCCTCTGGGGGGAAGATACCTTAAAGGATGTAGTAATTGATACTAAAAACTTGCGTTTTCAATGCGAGCAGGAACTGAAATTAAAATTGATCAATTTAAAACAAGCGTTCCTGAGATTAAACCCTGCGGACAGGACAATGGCCAGCAATCTGTTATTCAGGAATTTTACCTCCTGCCTGCACATACTGCGCAACCTTGTGCGCTTAAAAGGAAAAAAACCGGCCTATATCAAAGAGGAAATCTTAAGAGAAATCACGGTCGAGTTACAATTAAGCATTACTACCTTTTTGAAAGTCCTTGAAGCTAAAAAAGAACCATCGGCCCTTAAAACAGAGGAAATCCTTGGGCTCTTGATCGATTTTACATCAGAACTGGAAAAAATCACAAAAGCGGTTGACAGGATTTAAATGAAAAAACTGCTTTTATCGGCGCTTTTCTTAGGCCTTTTAGGTATTGCATTTGCCGAAAATTTACCCAGGCCTTCGGCATGGGTAAATGACATAGCTCAAGTCATAGGCCATGAAAACAGAGAAAAAACTAACTCTCTAATCGAAGAGCTGGAAGCAAAAACATCGGCTGAAATTTTTGTTGTTACGCAGGACTCCATCGCGCCTTATGACGAAAAGGAATATGCGAGGATGCTCTTTGATAACTGGAAACCGGGGAAAAAAGGCATAGATAACGGGGTGCTGATACTCTTAGCGGTTAAGGAGCGCCGCTGGCGCATTGAAACTGGCTACGGAGTAGAAGGCATATTACCGGACGGCCTTTGCGGTGAAATCGGGCGCAACCAAATGGTGCCCTATTTTAAAAA
>VGKM01000032.1 GCA_016867005.1 Candidatus Omnitrophota bacterium
AGGTTTCGGATGGTATTATGATCGCGCGTGGGGATATGGGGGTATCATTGCCCATATATGAAATTCCTGTTATCCAGAAGATGATTATCAAGAAATGTAACCGCGCAGGGAAGTTTGTTATAACCGCCACACAGATGCTTGAGAGCATGGCGGATAATCTCCGCCCTGCCCGCGCTGAGGTAACCGACGTTGCCAACGCCATTATAGACGGCACTGATTTTGTCATGCTTTCGGCGGAATCAGCCGTGGGGAAATATCCGGTTGAAACAGTTGCCATGATGAACAATATCATAAAATTTACCGAGAGATATTTGAAAGGCAAAAAATGAAAAAGCTAGAGTGGTACCAGCATTCGATAGAAGAGGTCTTGGCGCATCTTCAGGCTAGCGCATCCGGGCTCACCGGCCAGGAGGCCAAGGCCAGGCTGGATAAATACGGGTTAAACCAGTTGCTGTCAAAAAAGAGGGAAAGCAAATTCCTCATCTTTGTTAAACAATTCAAAAGCCCGCTTATCTACATCCTGTTGTTGGCTGTTTTAATTTCGTTTTTTGTCGGTAAAACTACCAATGCGCTGGTTATCCTTTTTGTATTGTGCTCTAATGCGGTAATGGGTTTTATACAGGAATCCAGGGCCCAGAGTACTATGGACTCCCTTAAGGAGTTGTCATCGCCAAAGGCCAAGGTAGTGCGTTCAGGCGGAGTGACAGAGATAGCCACCAAAGATCTCGTCCCCGGAGATATTATCTTAGTAGAGTCTGGAAGCAGGGTTCCCGCGGATGCGCGGATTATCGAATCTGTAAGGCTCCAGGTGGATGAGGCCGCGCTTACCGGAGAATCCCAGCCGGTATACAAGATCACAGATTCGATTAAACTAGAAGCCACAATTGGCGATAGGCTGAACATGCTCTTTGCCGGGACGGTTATAGCTTCAGGCAGAGGCAAGGCCGTAGTTATCGCTACAGGCATGAATACGGAAATCGGTAAGATCGCCGGGATTATTCAATCGGCTCCGGAAGTAAAGACTCCCTTTCAGTGCCGCATGGAGGCTTTCGGTAAAATTATTATTCTTGTGGTTTTGGCGCAGGTAACCTTTGCATTTATTGTGGGGTGGTTCCTGCGGCGCCTCCCATTTTATGAAATATTTATGGTTGTCTTAAGCCAAACGGTTTCTTCTATCCCCGAAGGCCTGCCTGTGGCGGTAACGGTAGCTCTAGCTGTGGGCATGCAGAGAATGGCAAAGAGAAAGGCCTTTGTCAGGAAACTAGCGGCGGTAGAGGGGTTAGGCAGCGCCACTTTTATTTGCAGCGATAAGACCGGGACCCTTACGCAAAACGAAATGACATCCCGAAGAATAGCTACAATGAATCAAGTAATAGAAATAACCGGGGCAGGGTATAATCCCCAGGGCGAATTCTTAGTCGACGCCAACAAGATAAAGCCGCTCGAAAATGAAGAGATAAAGCTATTGCTTGAGACGGCCTCTCTTTGCAATAATGCCCAATTAAAAGAGAGGCAGGACGGCAATAGCGGGTTCAAAACCTCGGGCGACCCCACGGAAATTGCCTATCTGGCGGCGGCGGTCAAGGCAGGGATAAACCCGGAAGAGCTTAACGCGCGATTCCCCAGGGTCGATGAAATCCCTTTTGAGTCCCATATCCAGATGATGGCAACCAGGCATAAGCTCAGCGATAATAAAACCACGATATACGTCAAGGGGGCTCCGGAGAAGATAGTAGAAATTTGCGGTTATTATCTTGAAGGCGGCAAGATAACGGAATTAACGGATCCTTTGCGTAAGGAAATATTATTAAGTTCGGAAAGAATGGCAAAGGACGCGCTTAGGGTATTGGCCTTTGGTTTTAGCGAAGACAGTAATGCGCGGAGCGTTAAGTTTGATTGGGATTTCCTGAAAGGAAAGCTTATTTTTTCCGGCCTGATCGGAAATATTGACCCGCCGCGGCAGGAGGCTAAAGAGGCGATCAGGATATGTAAAAACGCAGGTATAAAGATAGTGATGATTACCGGCGACCATCTCTTGACTGCCGAGGCAGTGGCGCTCGAGTTAGGGATAAGAAAAAAGGATGATGAGGGCATCACCGGAGATTTATTAGACCATATGACCGACGAGGAATTGGAGGGCGTAGTAAAGAACTTTACGGTCTTTGCCAGGATTGAGCCAAAACACAAGTATCGGATTGTCAAGGCGCTGCAAAGGCAGAATGAAGTAGTGGCGATGACAGGAGACGGCGTAAACGACGCCCCGGCATTGGCAGCGGCAGATATTGGGGTGGCAATGGGCATAACTGGCACAGATGTAGCCAAGGAGTCAAGTAGTATGGTTATTGCCGATGATAATTTTGCCACTATTGTGGATGCGGTTAAAGAAGGCCGGGGCATAACCGCTAATATGCGCAAGACCATACTTTACCTGCTTTGTTCCAGCAGCACCGAAATCTTAGTTTTGATCACCACCTTAGCAATAGGGGTGCCTTTACCGTTATTTGCCTTACAGATTTTATGGATAAACCTTGTTACGGACGGAGCCCTTACGGTTAACTTGATTATGGAACCCAAAGAAGACGTAATGAACCATCCGCCGGATAAGAAAAACGAGCCTTTATTGACTAAGAGGTTGATAAAGTTGTTGTCTTTCCGCGCCCCTATTATGGCCGCGGGGATTATCGGCCTTTTTATTTACGAAATAAACAGAGGGATGCCTTTGGTCTATTGCCGCAGCGTTGCCTTTACAACTCTGGCAGTCACGCAATGGTTAAACGGGATTAACTGCCGTTCCGATACAAGATCTATTTTTCAAATGCCATTTTTCGGCAACAAGTATTTACTCCTGGGTTTGACCTCGGCAATAACTTTACATTTTGCAGTACTCTATGTACCTTTTTTACAAAATATTTTTTCTACTGTTGCGTTTAACCTAACAGACTGGATCAAGATTATAATAGCGGGGAGTAGCATATTCTGGTTAGAAGAGGCAAGGAAATTCATAGCTAATCTCCGCCTCTTTAGGATAGGCAAGAATTAACATTTTATCTGCCAAATAGCTACATATAATTTAACAGCGGTCTTAAACCCCGCAAAACCTTAGAGTTCCTTATCAGCCAGGCTTACCGTTGCGGCAATGCACGTTGAATAATCTTGCCACCGTAGATCTATACCCGCAGTCAGCACAATTTCCTTTTATCATCCCGGAGATAAGCGAGGAATTACCTCCAAGTTCAAAATATTCTTGATATATTAAGGTATTGAGTCTATAATTGTTTTTGTAAATAGGGAAATGCAGCGCCAGGGATATGTTCGAACCGCAGCTGCGTGAGAAATCGCTCCGGGCTCCTAAATTTACCTGCGCCCTGCAAAAAATCCGCTGAGAGGCCATTATGAATATGTTTGACATTCTATCCATTGCTCAAAAGATTAGGATTTCCGATATCACAGACATAGGGATAATAACTGTTTTTATCTATCTTATCTTAGTATGGTTTAAAAAATCAAGGGCCAGGCTAATGCTCTTGGGGATGGTTATCCTCAGCTCGATCTATATTCTTGCCAGAATTTTTAATCTTTATCTTACTACTATGGTATTTCAGGCTTTCCTTGCCGTTTTTCTTATTGCCCTAGTAGTAATATTCCAGGAGGATATAAGATATTTCTTCGAGCGGTTGGCTGTGTGGAGCGTAAGTCGCAGGCATGCCGGAAGAATGGTGTTAAACCAGGATATTGATGCTTTAGCTTCGGCCATGGCTAATCTTTCCAGAAAACGAATTGGCGCTTTGATAGTTATTAGAGGCAATGATCCTTTGGACCGGCATCTTGAGGTCGGGACTACTATAGATGCTTTGTTGAACCAGGACCTGCTGGAGAGTATTTTTGATCCCCATGTTCCCACTCATGACGGAGCGGTAATTGTTGAAGGCGGGCGCCTGATTAAGTTTGGTTGCCACCTTCCTCTTTCCGTAAACTTACGCGAGATCAGCCGTTTCGGCACTAGGCATGCCGCAGCTTTAGGGCTGGCCGAACGCACGGATGCATTCTGTATTATTTCTTCCGAAGAGCGGGGAATAATCTCGGTAGCTGAAGCAGGTAACTTGGTGGAATTGAGCGACGTAGAAGAATTAAAGAAGCTGCTTATAAAATTCTATCAGAATAGATTCCCTGTTAAGAAAAGGAGCATCCTGACCGGTTTTTTTACCACGCATTTATTAGAAAAGATTATTGCTGTTATTTTAGCAGCCGGCTTGTGGGTATTTTTCGGGCATCGCATCGAAAACGTGCGTCGGGACCTTGTTATCCCGGTAGAGTACCGAAATCTGGCCTCTGATAAGATTGTCGCAGACCCAAAACCCAAAGATGTAACAATTACCTTGAGCGGCTCTGAACGGGCTTTCGACTTGCTTAAGCCCTCCGAGCTAAAGCTGTCTTTAGATATGTCCGCGCTTGGAGAGGGAGAGCACAAGTTCCCTGTTACAAAAAAACTTATGAAATTTCCCGTCGGGCTTTCTCTTGTGAATGCTGAACCGGAAGATATAATTCTTAAAATATATAAATTAATTACCTATACGCTTCCAGTATCGACAAAGACTGAAGGCAGTTTGCCTAGAGGGTTGGCGTTAAAACAAATAAATATTGATCCAAAAGAGGTTGCATTAGTCGCCCCTACCTCAATCCCCAAAGAAACAATAAAAGTTACGACAGAAGCCGTAGACTTAAGGTTGATAAACGAAACCGTGACTTTTAACTCCAAATTACTTTTGCCTGCCGGAACACGCCTTATTGATGGAAAGCCCATAGAAGTAAAAATAACGGTTGAAATAGAAAAACGAGAATAAATCAAATATCAAACAAAAGATTCTGGATTTTTGAGGGAGCGCTTATTTTGGCTATTTATCGAAAAGACGGTAAAAAAACACAATTCATTGGGGCCCCGCATGGCGATGTTATTCCCAAGGTAAACGATGAATTAATATGTTATGTTAAAGAGGATAATATTAGCAAGATTTTTTCTCCGGCAAGGCAGTAGATAGTCGGGCCGCCATCTAATTTAATAATCAGGTAACGGCTTTTATTCTTTAGGAGAACCAGTTAAATGAAAAGAATTCTTCTGTTTATCTTGCCCATATTAATTTTAGTTGCGCTTGGGTTCACTATTTCCGGTATCATGCAAGCCCGTTTCACGGAAGAAAAGTTTATGGATGACTTAAAAAGAAAAGCCAGGGCCGTGGACGAGGGCTTGGAGCTATCTGCCAGGTATATCCTTATTAATAACGACTTAAAGCAAGCCAACCGTTTAGTTGATAGTTTCCAGAAAAGAGAAAGGCTGCAGGGTTGCGTCATTTACGATAAAGACGGACAAATACTAGCTATTACCGAACGATTTTCTGATTTTAAGCAGAGAGAAAGGCCGTATCTTAAAGATATCCTATCTTCAAAGATTCCCCGCGGCGCGCTAGAGAAATTTAAAGAGTATTCTGTATATAGTTATATTTTACCTGTTTTAAATGACGATGAGAGCGTGTTGGGTATGGTAGAGGTAATCTATGATACTTCCTATATGTTTACCACCCTGACTGAATTATGGAGAAAAATAAGCGTTAATTCCATAGTGCTTATATTACTGATAGTTTTGGTTGCTTTATTGATCCAAAGACAAATTTTTATTATGCCTGTGCGCAGGTTAACTCAATGGTTTACGCATTTTCAGAGAGGCGAAACCGATAAATTAAAACCATTTGAAGAAAAAGGAGAATTCGGAAAGCTTATTAGTGAGGTAGAGCAGGTCGCCTTAAGTATAAGGGTAGCCCGTCGTACTATATCTGATGAAGCAAATGTCCGATTGCAAAAAGAAGAGCTTTGGACCGAGACTAAACTTAAAGACCTTATTCACGCAAAACTAGGAGATAATTCGTTATTCATAGTTTCTAACAGAGAGCCGTATATGCATGTCTTTGATGAGAGTACGGGTAAGTCTACATGCATAATGCCGGCAAGCGGAGTTGTTACTGCAATCCATCCTATACTTTCGGCATGCGGAGGTACATGGGTTGCTCATGGCAGCGGTAATGCCGATAGGAAATTCGTTAACTCTAAAGATAAGCTCGGCGTGCCACCTGAAGACAACCGCTATATTCTTAAAAGAGTCTGGCTTAATAAGGAAGAGGAGCAGGGTTATTATTATGGTTTTTCAAATGAAGGGTTATGGCCTTTATGCCATAACACACATACGCGCCCGGTCTTTAGAGAATCCGACTGGCGCATGTATAAAGAAGTAAATCAAAAATTTGCTGATAGCGTTTTGGATGAACTGCCGGCCAGCAGCCCCTTTATATTTATACAGGATTACCACTTTACTCTTTTACCCAAAATGATAAAAGATAAACGCCCGGATGCAAAGGTAGCCTTATTCTGGCACATACCCTGGCCTACCCCCGAGGCCTTTATGATCTGTCCCTATCAAAATGAGATTCTAGAGGGAATGCTAGGATCCGATTTAATCGGTTTTCATGTTCAGAACCATTGTAATAATTTTCTTGATACCGCCAACCGCCTGCTTGAGTCACGGGTAGACACTGAAAAATTTAGTGTTGTGCGCTCGGGAAAAGAAACTTTTATAAGGGCTTTCCCTATAAGCATAAACGCACATATAAGCGATAATTCATTCAGGGTCAATCCGATAAGGCAGGTAGAAAAGCTGAAGAAAGAGTTTGAGCTTGAGAATGAAATTATTGCTGTGGGCGTAGATAGAATTGATTATACTAAAGGTATAGTCGAAAGAATCTTAGCGATAGACAGATTTTTAGATAAGTATCCTGAGTATAGAAAAAAATTTGTTTTTATACAGTTAGCCGCTCCAAGCCGTACACATATTAAGCGTTATCATGATCTGATTGGAGAAATTGATGAATTGGTTGAAAAAATTAACTGGAAGCATATAGACGGGGATTGGAAACCGGTAATCTATCTTAAGAAGCATTTTTCACAGGACGATATCCAGCCCTATTATAAACTCGGAGATATTTGTATTGTCAGTTCACTGCATGATGGGATGAATCTGGTAGCTAAGGAATATATAGCAGAGAAGGATGACCTATCCGGCATCCTGATCTTAAGCCAGTTTACCGGAGCAGCGCGCGAGCTCAGCGATGCTATTCTGATTAATCCGTATTCGATTGAGGAGTTTGCTGATAGCATAAAGCTGGCAATTCAGATGCCCAAAGAAGAGAAACAGAGGCGTATGGAAAATATGCGCAAGGTAATAGCCGAAAATAATATTTACCGCTGGGCAGCAAATGTTATTACCGAGCTAATTACTTTAAAAAATATAACTTAGGGGGAATGGATGGATAAAGATTTACTCTTAAGATTCGCCAGTTTAGCTGCGATGTTCATGCCGTTAATAATTTTCTTGGTAGTTTTATTCGCAGGGTTTATTGCTAAGAAAGTAATTTTTAACCGGTTGTCACGCTGGAAGAAAAAAACATCTACGCAGCTAGTCGGCGTTATTATACAAACAGCCAAAGGCCCGTTTATGATTGTGTGCTTGGTGTTGGCCTTGTATCTTGCCTTGCAATTTTCAAAACTACCGGAAAATATTATGCATGTGATGAGCAAGAGCGCCCTTATCTTAGGCATAATTTCTGTAGTGTTAGCGTTAGCGAACTTATCATCCGGGATAATAAAAATTTATGCCTCTAGGCTTGATTCAGCCTTACCCGTTACCAGCCTCACTCAGAATATTGCCAGGATTTTTGTTTTCTCAATCGGCGCGTTAATAATTCTTAATAGCCTGGGGATATCTATAACCCCGATATTAGCAACTTTAGGTGTGGGCGGTTTAGCAGTTGCTTTGGCGCTCCAGGATACCCTGGCAAATCTTTTTGCAGGCTTTCATATTACTGTCGCAAGACAAATAAGAGTCGGTGATTATGTGAAGCTAGAAACAGGAGAAGAAGGATATGTAGTTGATATTAATTGGCGTTCGACAAAGATCAAAATGTTACCCAATAATCTTGTCCTTGTCCCGAACGATAAATTAAATAAAGCCATTGTCACTAACTATTATTTTCCGGATAAGGAGATGGCAGTTTTAGTTGATCTGGGGGTTCATTATAAAAGTGACCTGGAAAAAGTAGAGAGGGTTACTTGCGAAGTAGCAAAATCAGTTATGGAAAATGTAAGCGGAGGGGTTATTTATTTTGAGCCGTTTATCCGCTACCATACCTTTGGCGATTCCAGCATAAAATTTACAGTCATATTAAGGGCTAAAGAATTTGTTGACCAGTATATGGTAAAACACGAGTTTATCAAGAGGTTACATAAGCGGTATATCCAAGAAGGGATTAATATCCCTTATCCGATAAGGGCAATAAATTACGAACAGGAAAAAACAGGCTGATATAAAATGCGCCATACTTTTTATGATTTAGAAAAAATAAAGAGGGATTTAAAAGGAAAATATATTTTTTTGTTTCTTGATTACGATGGTACGTTAACTCCCATTGTCAAAACTCCGGATAAAGCGATAATTTCGCAAGAGACAAAAAGGTTACTTTATGCGCTGTCAGAGAAAAATAATTGCAGGATAGCAATCATTAGCGGAAGAGACTTGGTTGATATAAAGAAAATGGTTGGGCTTAAGAATATCATTTATTCAGGCAACCATGGCTTGCAAATAGAGGGGCCGAAGATTAAGCATGAGTTGGCGGTCTCCTCAGGTTATAAAAAGATATTACGGAGCATTAAAATCCAGCTTAAGGAGAGGCTTTGCGGAATAAAAGGAGTTCTTATAGAGGATAAAAAGCTTTCCTTAGCCTTGCATTTCAGGCTCGTAGATAGGAAGCAGCTGCCTTTTGTTAAAACTGTCTTCCATGAGATTATTATTTTATATTTAGCAAAAAATAAAATTAAAATTAAGTATGGCAAAGAAGTCCTTGAAGTGAGGCCTCCGGTGCAATGGGATAAAGGAAAGGTTGTTTTGTGGCTTTTAGCCAGACAGAAATTTGCCAAAGCAGGAGCCGAAGTTCTGCCGGTTTATATAGGAGATGATATTACAGATGAAGATGCCTTTAAGGCGTTTCAGCGTTTAGGTATCACTATTTTGGTCGGCAAGCCCAAGCCATCTTACGCTCATTATTATTTGAAGAATCCGGATGAGGTAAAAGAGTTGTTTAGGCGGATTATAAAGTTTTAGGAGGAAGCGAGTCAATGCCTGAGTTTTTAAAAGCAAAAGAACCTTTTAAGTTTTACACAAGGCTGCATTTATCAGAGCTAACCGGCCTAAGGGCCACTACCTTAGGGCAACTGTTAGACCTTATTAAGAATGTCCCCGGTTCGAGCATATACCATCACACCCATCGATTCTTGCAACAACATCAATATCTTTCTCCGGAGCCGCCGAACGATTTTGCATATTGGGTTACGGAAGTCCTGGGTGAAGATGAGTTAGGGGAGAGATTAGCCAGTATCGATACTATCCAATATCCTACAATACGCAGCCTCAGGGAAAAAATAATATTTACTATCGAAGAGTATCTTAAAAGCAGCGCCTTAGCCAAATTAAAGTTCGCTAGAAGCGGAGAAGAATTCCATTTTATGAAATCAGTAAGTTTTGTCATTCCCACGGAATATAGCGTAATTGATTTAGGGGAATTTGTTGATGCCCTGGAGAAGATAACCGTTGATTCCATATATTTTCATATTTTTGAGGCTCGCTTAAGGCTTGAGCGCGTGGACAATGATTTCTCGAATTGGATCGGTAATTCGTTGCAAGACAAAGAATTGGCAGATGAAATTACCAGGCTTGATCCATATACGCAAACGCTGGAAAATCTCAGAAAGGCACTCATAAGAATCATTAAAAATAGGATAGTGGTATAAGATGGCACAGATAAAAGAATATATCCCTGTTGTAGGCCAATCTATTGTCGACGACTTACAGCTTCTCGCCGGAAAACTGCAGGGTAAAATGATCCAGCATATAAATTCTACTGCTGTGGGCGGAGGGGTTGCGGAGATATTAAACCGTATGGTGCCTCTTTTAAAAGAATTAGGCGTTGATACCAGATGGGATTTGATTAAAGGAGGAGAGCAGTTTTTTGGAGTTACTAAGAAGCTCCACAATGCCTTGCATGGCAGGCCGGAGACAATAACCCAGCATGATTTTGATGCTTTCATGGAAACCAGCCTCAAGAATATCGAAGAAGTAGATATCTTAGGGAATGTCGTTTTCATCCACGACCCGCAGCCGGTTGCCTTGGTGAAAAAGAAATCCGATAATAAGTGGATTTGGCGATGCCATATTGATGTATCGAATCCTAACCAGAAAGTTTGGGATTTTCTAAAAGGTTTTATTGTGCAGTATGATTCTGCGGTATTCTCCGCGCCCAGTTTTTCGCAGCGCTTGCCGATAAGGCAGTTTTTGATCTCCCCTTCAATAGACCCCTTAAGCGATAAAAATAAAGAGTTGCCTCAAGAGACGATTGGCGCTGTGCTGAGAAAATACGGCGTATCTCAAGATAAGCCCATATTGACGCAGATTTCGCGCTTTGACCGCTTAAAGGACCCGCTGGGAGTGATCGAGGCTTATCAACAGGTAAAGCGCTATATTGATTGTCAGCTGATTTTAGCAGGAGGCACTGCAAGCGATGACCCCGAGGGCTTAAAAGTTCTTGAGGAAGTTAAAGAAAAGTCAGAAAAGGACCAGGATATTCATATCCTGTTATTGCCTCAGGATGATATTGAAGTTAACGCCTTGCAACGGGCATCAACCGTTATAATCCAGAAATCCCTCAAAGAAGGGTTTGGATTGACGGTCGCTGAAGCGCTCTGGAAGGCCAAGCCGGTGGTAGCTTCTAATGTCGGCGGTATCCCTCTGCAGATAAAGCATAAGTATTCGGGATTGCTCTGCCATTCGGTTGAAGGGGCATCCTTTGCCGTAAAACAACTTCTAAGCAGCCCGGCATATGCGCAAAAATTAGGCGAAAACGGCAGAGAGCATATAAG
>VGKM01000033.1 GCA_016867005.1 Candidatus Omnitrophota bacterium
AAGCCTGCCGCCTTCCATACCCATGATCAAAGGCAGGTGCGCAAAATCAGGCAGCTTAAAACCTAATGCCTGATAAAGCATTACCTGCTTGGGGGTATTGGAGATATGGTCATCGCCGCGGATGATATGAGTTATCTCCATGGAAGCATCATCAACGACACAGGCAAAATTATAAGTAGCAGTGCCGTCGGATTTAATCAAAACCTGGTCTTTGATCACGGATGAATCAAACTGTATTTGTCCGCGGATCAGGTCATTAACTAATATTTGCTGCGGGTTTACCTTGAATATTATCGCCTCTTTGCCCTCCGGAGATTTTTCTATGTATGCCTTGCCTTCTTTCAGCAGTTTTTCCGCATACTGGCGGTAAAGCTCAAACCTTTGGCTCTGATAATAAATTTCATCCCAATCAAACCCCAGCCATTTTAAACTGAATAAGATTTCATCTACATATTCCTGCTTGGAGCGGGCCTTATCGGTATCTTCGATCCTTAAAACAAACTTTCCCTGTTTTGATTCCTTAAAAAGCCAGTTAAATAATGCTGTGCGCCCCCCTCCGATATGCAGGTAACCTGTGGGGCTTGGCGCAAAACGAACTCTAACCATTAGCGGACTTTGCTCCTTCCTGTAATGCTTTTATATTGATCTCAACCAATGCTTTTTTATCAGCCGGCGCCATTTCGTTAATGGCCTCCTGCGCTGCCCTGATGGGGATAACTGTTTTTTTTGCTAAATATGCCCCTAATGCCACCATATTGGCCACTTTATTATTCCCCAGGCCCTCTGCAATTTCCGTGCAAGGGCATTCCAGAATATCTACTTTGGCTTTCTTAAATTGATGGATGAGAGAACTATTGAGGATCAATAACCCTTTATTTTTTATCCTGTTCTGGAATTTTATTATAGAAAGCGCGTTCATGGCAATAAGAGTGTCTGCCTTATCTATTAAAGGCGAGCCGATTTCCGTATCCGAAATGATTACCGCGCAATGAGCAGCTCCGCCGCGCACCTCAGCGCCATAGGCAGGCAGCCAGGTCACAAATTTATTTTCTCTCATCGCAGTTTCCGCTATGACTTTGCCTAAAAGCATTATGCCCTGCCCGCCGCTGCCGGCGATGATGATCTTTTCCGTCATTATTTTATTCTCCCTAACGGGAATTCTTTTGCCATCACTTCTTTGATCCATTCCAGCGACTTTTGCGGAGACATCCCCCAATAAGTAGGGCAGGGAGATAGGATCTCAACCAGGGAAAAACCAATATTGTTAATCTGGTTTAAAAAGGCGGTTTTTATTGCCTGCTTTGCTTTAATAATCTCCTGGGGCGAATGGAATGAAACCCGCTCAATATATTTTACAGCAGGCAAAAGCGCCAGCATTTCAGAAATCTTTAGGGGAAAACCGTGCGATAAAACATCCCTCCCTGCCGGGGTAGTCGCGGTTTTCTGGCCTGCCAATGTTGTAGGCGCCATCTGGCCGCCGGTCATGCCGTAAACCGCGTTATTTATAAAGATCACGGTAAGATTTTCGCCGCGGTTAGCAGCATGTATGGTCTCATTTGTGCCTATGGCTGCTAAATCGCCGTCTCCCTGATAAGTAAAAACGATATTTTCCGGCCTGACTCTTTTTATGGCTGTTGCCACCGCCAATGCCCTGCCATGCGCTGCTTCGGAACAATCAAAATTCCAGTATTCATAAGCAATGACCGCACAACCCACGGGAGCCAACCCGATCACCTTTTCCCTGATACCCAACTCATCGACGATCTCGGCAATAATGCGGTGAGCCGTGCCATGGCCGCATCCTGCGCAGTAATGAGTCGAATTGTCCCTTAATGAAACAGGGTGAGAATAGATTTTATCCATTTACTCTCCGTATTATATCTTCCTCTGACGGCACGCCGCCTCCGGCGCGGCCGAGAAAATCTACTTTGGCTTTACCAACAGCCAATTGCACGTCCTCAAGCATCTGTCCATAAGACATCTCAACTGCCAGGTATCTGGTGTTAGAAGTCAGGTGTTTGGTAAATGCCTTTTCCGGAAAAGGCCAAAGGGTAATAGGCCGGATCAAACCGACTTTTTTCCCCTTACCCCGCAAAGCATGTACCGCGCTCCGGGCAATGCGCGCCATTGAACCGTATGCGACAATAATAGTTTTTGCGTCCTTTAAAAATATTTCTTCCCAACGCTGCTCTTTTTGCCTGATAAGGGCATATTTTTTCTGTAAATTTAAATTGAACTTTTCCAACTCGTTTGTGTCCATATAAAAAGATTTTATGACATTGGGGCTTCTTCCGGCGCACCCTGTCAGCGCCCATGGCTTCTTATTTTCGGCTGACGGCTGAAAGCTGACGGCTGAAAGCTGAAGCGGCTCCATCATCTGGCCCAACATCCCGTCTCCCAGCACCATAACAGGAGCCCTGTATTTATCTGCCAAGTCAAAAGACAAGAACATCTGGTCATAGGCCTCCTGCACGCTGGCAGGCGCCAGCACTATCAAATGATAATCGCCATGCCCTCCTCCGCGGGTGGCCTGAAAATAATCCGACTGCGCCGGAGTGATATTGCCCAACCCCGGGCCGGCACGCATCACGTTTACGATTACTGCGGGAAGCTCTGCTCCGGCAATATAAGAAATCCCCTCCTGTTTTAAACTTATCCCCGGGCTCGAAGAAGAAGTCATTGCGCGTGCGCCTGCGGCAGATGCCCCATAGACCATATTGATTGCCGCCAACTCTGATTCCGCCTGAATAAAAATCCCCGGTTTTCCAGGCATATGAACTGCCATATAAGCGGTCAGTTCGTTCTGGGGGGTGATCGGATAGCCCGCGTAAAACGTACATCCTGCGTCGATCGCTCCCTGCGCAACTGCCTCATTCCCGGTCATCAGGATTTTTTTCTTCATATTATTTATACACCTCAATACAACAATCCGGGCAGATAACCGCGCACATCATACAGCCGAGGCATTCAGCATTTTCCCGGAACTCAACCGCTTTTGCGCCTTTTGAATTTAACGATTTACCCTGTTTAATAGAGCCCTTCGGGCAGACGTTTACGCACAAAAGACACCCTTTACATTTTTCACGGTTTATTGTGATCTTAGCCATTATTTTTAAGCACTGCGCTGATTTTCTTAGCGATGCCTTCTTTTGTCAGGCCGTACTTTTCCAAAAGGACTTCCCGTTTTCCGCAGCAGATAAATTCGGAAGGAAGCCCTAATCTTACAACCGGCTTATTAATCGCTTCCATTACAGCGCTGCCGAACCCTCCGTCCAAAACCCCCTCTTCTGCGGTAAAAATAAAATCAAATTCTGCCCCTATCTCTTGAAGTAATTTTTCATCCAGCGGTTTTACAAAACGCGCATTAATAAGAGTGCCGGATAACCCCTTTGCCTCTAATAACTCTACCGCGTCCAAAGACGGCCCGACCATGCTTCCGAAGGCAATTAATGCAAAATCCTTGCCGCCCTTTAATTTCTCGGCTTTCCCCAATTCCAGATGATAAAAAGGAAGCCGGATGAGCGGCGTAGATGATTTTGGATATCTTATCGCAACTGGGCGGCCCAAGCCAAAAGAAAACTCCAGCATTTCTTCCAGTTCATCCGCATCTTTCGGGGACATGATTGTCAAATTTGGTATAGAGCGCAAATAGGCAATATCAAAAATACCCTGGTGGGTTGCGCCATCTTCTCCGACGATGCCTGCCCTGTCCAGGCAAATAACCACAGGCAGTTCCTGCAAGGCGATCTCTTCCGCGATCTGGTCATAAGACCTTTGCAGGAATGTCGAATATATGGCGATCACAGGTTTTAAACCGGCCTTTGCAAGGCCGGCGGCAAAACAAACGGCGTGTTCTTCGGCGATTCCGACATCAAAAAATCTTGCAGGATACAAGTCCCTGAATTTATCAAGCCCGGTGCCCTCAGGCATTGCTGCAGTTATAGCGATTATTTTTTTGTCTACGGCAGACAGCCCGGCTAATTTTTCGCTGAATACCTCGGTGTATGTTTTCTTTGCGTCTTTGTTGGCAAAAGTTTCCCCGGTTTTTATGTCAAATGGGCCTATGCCGTGGAATTTTACCGGGTTATTTTCTGCGGGCGGGTAACCTTTGCCTTTTTTAGTCACCGCATGCAATACCAGCGGGCCTTTAATATTGATTATTTTCCTTATCACAGGGATCAGGTCATTCAAATTGTGCCCGTCAAAAGGGCCGAAATAACGGAACCCCAGTTCTTCAAAAAACATGCCCGGGATAAATAAACCTTTAAGCCCCTCTTCAAACCTGTTGGCCAGTTTTATCACCCGGCTGCCTTTAGGCATCCTGGATTTCACAAAATTTTCCAAAGAATCTTTAAACCGGTTATAGATAGGCAGAGAGATGAATTTATTAAGGTATGTGCTTAAGGCGCCTACATTGGGCGCTATACTCAATTCATTTGTATTTAATACAACGAGCATGTCTTTCTTAAGGTGCCCGGCGTTATTTAAACCTTCAAAGCAAAGCCCGCCGCTTAAAGAACCGTCTCCTATTACGGCGACAACTTTATAATTCTCCTGCTGCAGGTCTCTTGAAACAGCCAGGCCCAATGCAAGGGAAACTGCGGTTGAGCTGTGGCCGGTGGTAAAAGTATCATAAACCGATTCGTCTTTTGAGGGGAAACCCGTCAACCCCTGGTATTGACGCAGCGTCGGAAAAGAATCTTTGCGTTCTGTAAGGATTTTATGGGCATATGCCTGGTGGCCGACATCCCATACGATCTTATCAAGCGGGGTATTCAGGCAATAATGCAGCGCAACGGTAATCTCTACCGCCCCCAGGCTTGAAGCAAGGTGGCCTCCGGTCCGGGAAACCGTATCGATCATTGCCTCGCGGATTTCTGCGGCGACCTTAGGCAGCCCTTCCAGGGGGATTTTTCTTAAATCTGCGGGTGAATTGATCTTTTCCAAAAACATTACTTCTCTTCCCCTTCTTCTTCCGAGAATTTCTCTAAAGAGGCCTTGCCGTCCTTTTTCATAAGGACCTCGACTTTACGCTGTGCATCGTTGAGCGAGGCCGAGCAGATCTGGGCAAGCTTTACTCCTTCCTCGTATTTCTTAAGCGAATCCATCAATGTAAGCTTGCCGCTACCCAGTTCTTCGACAATTTTTTGCAGCTTCTTTAAATCATCTTCGAACGACTGTTTATCTTTCACCCCGCCCTTCCTTTCTTAACAAATATCCATCAAAACCCCATCCTTCCTGTTTTTAGGAAGGGCGGGGTTCATCCCGCTATCCTCAGCAAACCTACGAGGTTAAGCTATCATCAATTATCTTATCTACCGTGCTTAAAAAAGAACCCTTCTCCAGCTTTGTGCTAACCGCATCTCCCGGCTTAAGGCCGGTTGCATCCCTGATAATCTCTCCTCCGGGCAGAAGCGTACTTAAGCTATACCCGCGTGATAAAACTTTTAATGGGCTAAGCGCATCTAATTTCTCGATTACGACAGAGGCCTTTTCTTTGGTAATATTAAGAATATGCCTGATATTATTTGCCAGGCCGGAATTTAATTCGTCCAATAACTGCGCTTTTTCCGATAACCTGTCCTGAGGGCTTTTCAGCATATGGCGGAGGGCGATTATTCTCTTGCCCAAATTATGCAGAGAGCCGGAAATTTCCCCGGACATCTCATAGCGCATGCCATCAAGCTCTCTTAATAAAGCGTTCTTCTTATCAACGATTATTTTTGCCGCAGCCGAAGGCGTCTCTACAAATACGTCCGCGGCTAAATCAGAAAGCGTGAAATTGATCTGGTGCCCGACCGCTGAAATTGTCGGCACCCTGGAATTAAAAATCGCGCGCGCCACAATCTCTTCGTTAAAAGACCAGAGGTCTTCAATGCTCCCTCCCCCGCGCGAGATAATAACGGCGTCTATCTCTTTAAGCTGATTCAGGTCGTTTATGCCGGATGCGATTTCCTGCGCAGCCATTTCTCCCTGCACCCGCACCGGCCTTATTATTATATCCACACAGGGAGCTCCCTTTTTTAAAATTTGTAAAATATCACGGACCGCAGCTCCTGCAATTGAAGTGACTATCCCTATTTTAAACGGCATCAAAGGAAGTTCTCTTTTGCGCGCAGCATCAAAAAGCCCTTCTTTCATCAACTTATTCTTAAGCTGTTCAAAAGCCAGCTGTTGCGCGCCTATCCCTTTAGGTTCGATCTTTTCGACGATTAGCTGATAGGCGCCCCGCGGAGGATACACATCGATCTTGCCGAAACAGACCACTTTTTGCCCGTCTTCAAGCTTAAACTTCAAATCGCGGTTTGCCCTGGAAAACATCGCCGCCTGCAGTACTGCATGCTCGTCTTTTAAACTGAAATAAAAATGGCCCGAAGAAGCTGCTTTAAAATTGGAAATCTCGCCCTCCACCCAGGCCTCGGCAAAGGTATTTTCAAGGACTATCTTTATATCGCCTGTAATCTCTGATACGCTTAAAATACGGCGGCCCTTTTCCAGGCCTTGCAAATGGGGCATTAATTTTCCTTTTGCTTGGTTTCGGTTTTAGTTTCAGCCGGGGGTGCAGGGGAAATTTGAGGCTGTGTTTTCTCTGAAGTTGTAATCGCAACAGCAGGTTCCGGCGCAACAGGTTTAACTTTTAAAACGATAAGCGCAACTGAATACGGCTTTAAACTAATTACTTCTTCGTATGGCCCGGAGGCAAACACCTCTTTTTCTTCTACGGGCAGGAATTTACAGTCTGCGCTGCAGGAATCATCAACAACAAATTTCTGGTAAACATAATGATTCTTCAGCCCTTTCAGATTGATTTTGATGTTACGGCTATTCTTCTTAAATTTTCCCGACGCAACATTCAGATCATAGGCCTTTTTTATCAGGTTTTTCAGCCTTTTTGTTGTGCGCAGCGTTGAAATGTCCAGCTCATTGCGCAGGATTTTCTGCAGTTGCCCCTTTTTGATCAGGTTAATGACAAACCTTCTTTCCGCTTCTCCGACGCGCGAGATATTCCTGGATAGGTAATTAAGCGCTATTCCAGGGTCGATATAATTGTAAACAATCAATGCATAAAAATCTTTGCCTTTGGAGGCGATAATACCGGCAAACTCATCTTCTATCCGGCTTGAAAAATACATATTCCTGCCGAGAGACGCAAGCATCCTGAAAATATTATAGCTTGCTTTCGGCGTTTCTTTGCGGATACCGACATTCCTGATCACATTCTCTTTTTCGTTGGAAAAATCCTCGAGAGAAAAATACAGCTGATAATTAATCCCTGCATCATACATGTTCTTAAGGCGGCTGGGGATATAGCTAGCGGAAATATAGGCCTTCTCCGCCCTTTCCGGAGCGGTATTTAATCCGGAATCGAAATTCCACTCATCAATAATAAGCGGCATATCGCGGTTAAAATGGAAGTATGACAGCCAGTCCCTGATTAAAGCAACGGCGGCTTTATTATACCTTGTGACTTCCTTGTCAATTTTTGGGTCGCTGGAATAAGAATGCCAGCTGATAAAATCAAGGGGCAGGCGGTAACCGTAGCAGAATTGGATCAATTCGTAAATTAAACTGCGCTCAGGAGTGATAATGGTATTGCCGTCTAAATTCTGGAACCACCAACTTACGCTTGGGGCCCCAACAGGAATATTAATCCTGTATTCTGTTTCTAATTCCTTTATGCTTTCTGCTACTGCCCGGTACATATTAAGATATTCCTGCCTTCTGCCCAGAAAAAAATCATCCAAATCAGGCGCGTTCCAGACCTCATACCAGATGTTATACCTTTTTTCACAGCTTAAGGACTTAATATGGGATTTAACAAGCGCTTTAAAATCCGAGAAGTTAAAAAAAGGGCTTTTCTTGTCGAGTATTTTTCCCATGCCCGCAGGCATGCCATAGATATCCAGGATTACGGTACCTCCCGAATCAGAGATCTTCTTAATGATGTCTTCGTAATTGGCTAAGAGCTTGTCTTGTTTTTCTTTTTCATTTGCAAACTGCTGGATCGCCCAAAGATTATATTGCAGGCGGTACATACCGCTGAACCCTATGTCTTTATGCCATGCTTCCAGCGCTTCATGCGATGAAAGCTCCTGCGGCCAGGCGGGATCAGATGATATGCCTCTGCCGCTTAAATCGATATTCGGCTTAAATATATTGGGTGTATTAATGGTATTTGAGTTGACATCAAGGGAAAACAGAAGGTCGTCGCCTTGCTGCGAGCGGGCAGTTGGCAACAGGCAATATGCAGCGAATAAGCAAAAAACAAAACAAAAGGATAACTTTTTCAACAGATTAGTACCCATTTTTCAAAGCTTTTTCTGGACCCTTATAATGGAGCGCGATTTACCGGTTGCCTCATCGATATCCACAACCGCTCCGTGAAGCTGTACATCACTGTCTGCTACTTCAAAACGCAGAGGTATGGCGGTAATAAACCTTTCTAAAACATCCTCTATCCTTCTGCCGATAACAGAAAAATATGGGCCGGTCATCCCCACATCAGTAATATAAGCTGTCCCCTGGGGTAAAATTTTCTCATCGGCGGTCTGAATATGCGTATGCGTGCCGAAAACCGCGCTTACTTTCCCGTCAAGGAACCATCCCAGGGCGATCTTTTCTGAAGTTGCCTCTGCATGCACATCAACAATGATTGTCTTTGTTTGCCCGGATATTTTTTCCAGTTCCTGGCGGATAGCCCTGAACGGGCATTCAAGCGCTTCCATAAAAACCCTGCCCTGGATGTTGACCACAGCTATTTTTTTCCCGTCGCCAGCCGTGTAAATATTGGCGCCTCTGCCGGGCGCGCCCGGGGGGAAATTGAGCGGCCTTAAAATACGGCTTTCCTCATTTATAACTTCGAAAATGTCCCTTTTTTTCCAGATATGGTCTCCGGAAGTAAGCACGGATATCCCCGAATCAAATAACTCATTGGCGATTCTCGGGGTGATACCCGATCCTCCGGCGGCATTTTCCGCATTAGCAACAACAAAATCAAGCTTGTATTCAGCTTTTAATGAAGGCAGGAGATCTCTTACTGCCTGCCTTCCGGGATTCCCGACTATATCGCCTATAAATAAAATATTCATGCTTATTTGGCGTATTCTATCGCCCTTGTTTCTCTGATCACTGTCACCTTGATCTGGCCCGGATACTCCATGCCTTCTTCGATTTTTTTCCGGATATCCCTGGCCAAATTTATTGCCTCGGGGTCGTTAATTTTTTCCGGCTGCACAATAACGCGTATCTCGCGGCCCGCCTGTATAGCATATGTTTTTTCAACGCCCTTAAATTGGTTAGCGATTGATTCCAATTTCTCCAACCGCTTGATATAGGTTTCCAGTGTTTCTCTGCGCGCCCCGGGCCTGGCGGCACTAATAGCGTCCGCGGCTATCGCAAGGCATGCGTAAAAACTCTTTGCTTCGATCTCTTCGTGATGGGCCTCAACCGCCTCCTGCACTTCGCGGGATTCATTGAATTTTTTCAAAAGGTCAGAGCCGATTTTGGCATGCGTACCCTCGACCTGATGGTCGATTGCTTTACCGATGTCATGCAAAAGCCCGATCCTGCGGGCCAATTTAAAATCAAGCCCTAATTCCGAAGCCATGACGCCCAAAAGGAAAGAAACCTCTTTGGAATGCTGCAAGGCATTTTGGCCGAAACTGGTGCGGTATTTAAGGCGGCCCAATAATTTTATTAATTCCGGATTAAGGCCGTTTACGCCGCTATCAAAAGCCGCGCGTTCGCCTTCTTCGCGGATCTTTTCATCCATCTCTTTTTTGGATTTTTCAACCACTTCTTCAATCCTGCCGGGATGGATCCTCCCGTCTGAGATCAGTTTTTCCAGCGACATACGGGCAATTTCCCGGCGCACTGTATCAAAACAGGACAAGGTAACCGCCTCAGGAGTATCATCGATAATGACATCCACGCCCGTTGCCATTTCAAACGCCCGGATATTCCTTCCTTCACGGCCGATAACCCTGCCTTTCATTTCATCGCTAGGCAGCATAACTACGCTTACTGTTGACTCGACCGCATGGTCTGCGGCACATCTTTGTATCGAAAGGGATATTATTTCCTTTGCCTTTTTATCGGCGGCGACCTTGAGCTCCTCTTCTTCTTTCTTGATCAATGCCGCTTTTTCATTGCTTAATTCTTCATTCAACCGGTTTAAGAGGATATGCTTTGCTTCTTCTGCGGATAGAGAAGAGATCTTCTGTAATCTTTCTTTTTCTTCGGCAACCAGGGCATTAAGCTGGCTGTCTTTTGCCTTGATGAGGTCTTCCTGTTTCTTTAAATTATCCTGCCTGGAGGTAATTTCTTTTTCTTTAGTTTCCAAAAGGTCCAGGCGGCGGTCGATATTTTCTTCTTTTTGCCCCAGGCGTTTCTCAAGGTTGGTAATTTCCTGGCGCCTGTCCTGGGTCTGGCGCTCAAAATCCTGGCGCATGCGGTAAAGCAGGTCTTTGCCCTCTAATTCAACTTCCCGTTTTCTGTCCTGGGATTCTTTCTTTGCCTGTTCGAGAATAAACTTCGCCTGCGTTTCCGCATCCTGGACTTTTTTCTCAGCAATATACCTTCTTAACAGGTATCCGGCAATAAGCGCGGCCAGCGAAGCAACAATGGATATAATAATAGTGTAATGCATTTTATCTATAACCCTCCTTCTTGTAGGGGGGCTTTTACGGGCTAAGATTTTTAAAAAGGCAAATAGATAATTTTAA
>VGKM01000034.1 GCA_016867005.1 Candidatus Omnitrophota bacterium
TGATGTGGCGGAATACCGCCTGAACCTGGTAGTGAATATAAGCCTCTGGGACAATAAGGAAAATAAACTGGTTTGGGAAGAGAACGGCTTCACCGGGATATTTTCTTATTTTACAACCGGCCAGTATGCCAAGTCGGAGAACGTGGTTATAAATGACGCCGTAGATGATTTAGCCCGCCGCATAGTTGAGCGTACCGTTGAAGAATGGTAATAAAATCAAGTCCGATATTCCTCGTAATCGGCCAGGATAATCCTTCCAAAGAAAAGCTGCTTACCGAAATCAAGGGAAACTTTCTCCCCGCAAATTTAGAAACTTTTAACCTGGATGTCCTTTTCGGCCATGACCTGACTTTAAGGATGCTTCAGGAGAAACTTCTGGGGCTGCCGGTAAAATCAAAAAAGAGGATACTGATCATTAAGCAGGCGCAATCCCTTAAAGAAGAAATCAAGAAATTCCTTCTGGGGTATGCAAAAAAACCTCACGACAGCTTGGTCCTTATTTTGGATTTAAATTCTTCGGGTTGGCGGGATACGTTTGTAAGCGGGATGTCTAAGTTTTCCCGGGTTTATAGGTTCCAGGAGCAAGTTTCCCAGGATGCCTTTATGCTGTGGCGGCAAATAAATTCTAAAAAACCCGCAGCTGCTTTACGGATCCTCAAGGGGCTGCTTTCCACAGGGGAAAAACCGGAAAGGATCCTCGGGGGATTAAGGTATTCTTGTTTAAGAGAGGCTCAAAACCGGCAGGAATTAAGGAAAAAACTAAAGGCCCTGATAGAGTGCGATTTAAATATCAAGACCGGCAAGATCAAACCGGATTTTGCTTTAGAGAAATTAATTATCGGTTTATGCGGATTTATTGGCCCTTAGTGCTAAGCGTGATTTTTTTCGTTTAGCAGTATTGGGGTGGATGATCTTTTTTTTCGCGGCCTTGTCCAGTTCAGAAAAAACCTTTTTTAGGAATTCTTTTGCTTCGCCTGCTTTTTTGGCGGCAACCAAGGCCTGGAATTTTTTCAAAGTTTTCTTCAGGCCTAGCTTTACCCTGATATTTCTAAGGTGCTTTTTTCTGTCGACACGGGTTTTTTTAATAGAAGTTCTGCGTCTTGGCATTTTACAGTGTCCTTTTTGAAGGTTGATTATACAGGTTAAACGCCCTTTATTTACCGATAAGTTATAACACAATTATAAACTTATGTCAACCCACAAATCTATAGCAAAATCCGCTTCAATCATCGGCCTGGGGACTTTTGTTTCCCGGCTTCTGGGTTTTGCCCGTGATGTTGTTATCGCCCGCCTGTTCGGCGTCTATACATATGCCCAGGCCTTTGTCATTGCTTTCCGTATCCCTAATTTATTCCGCGATTTAGTCGGCGAAGGCGCAAGCAATGCGGCAATCGTTCCGGTATTCAGCGAATATTCGGTCAAAAGATCAAAAGAAGAATTTTGGGAACTCGCCAATGTGGTGTTAAACCTGCTTTTAGTCATTTTATCCGGCATAACCATCTTAGGCATTATTTTTTCTCCAATTTTAGTACGCCTGATCGCCCCCGGGTTCATTTCCGATCCCTTCAAATTAGAAGCTACTATTCAACTCAACCGGATTATTTTCCCCTATATCTTATTGATCGGCCTGGCAGCTTATTCTACCGCGCTCTTAAATTCGCTTAAACACTTCAGCGTGCCTGCTTTTGCCCCGGCTTTATTGAATATTTCAATCATTGTCTGCGCGGTTATTTTTGGGGAAGGGATTACCGGCCTTGCCAGCGGCGTGTTGATCGGCGGGATTTTGCAGCTTGCCGTTCAGGTGCCGGTGTTGTATAAAAAGGGGTTTCGCTTAAATTTATTCAAGGGCTTTAAGCATCCGGCAGCAATTACAATTGGAAAGCTTATGGTGCCCCGTGTTGCCAGTTCCTGTATTTATCAGCTGAATAATTTTGTTGATTCTATTTTCGGGTCGCTTGCTTTTATTGTCGGGGAAGGCGGCGTTGCAGTGTTGTATTTTAGTTACCGCCTGGTGCAATTCCCCATCGGGATCTTCGGGAATTCTTTGTCGCAGGCAATCCTGCCGGCTTTTTCCGCACAGGCAGCAGAAGGCAATCATGAACAATTGAAAAAGACCCTTTCCTTCGGCCTGAGGGCGATATTGTTTGTCATGCTTCCGGCATCAGCGGCATTTATGACGCTGGCAGCGCCTCTTATCAGGACCATCTTTGAAGGAGGAAAATTTGACGCTTATTCAACCCGATTGACAGCAGAGGTTTTATTTTATTATTCCATAGGCCTGGCAGCTTACGCTTCAACAAAAATACTGCAATCGTGCTTTTTTGCGCTTAAAGATACGATTACCCCTGCCAAGATCTCCGCATTTAACCTGGTGATGAATATTGTTTTAATTTCCGCGCTGATATTTCCCCTAAAGATCGGCGGTATTGCTTTAGCAAATTCAATCTCAGGAATAGCTTCAGCAGCCCTGTTATACCGCCTTTTAAAAAAGCAGCTTAAGCTTTCAATCGGCAAAGAAATCAGTATATCGCTCATAAAAATATTGGCGGCAAGCTTTTGCATGGGGCTGGTCTGTTATTTTATAGACAAAAATGTCATTTCTGGAAGTGGCCTTGTTGCCAAAGCCCTGTATTTAACAACACTGTTTTTATCAGGCATAATTTCTTATCTTGTGTTTTGTTTTGTATTCGGCGTCCGCGAGCTCCACGAATTACGCGCTTGGCTATTTAAGAAAGCTCTTTAGCGTTTTTTGCGGCTGGTTTGTCTTGATTCCTCGCAGGGCCGCGCGATTTTCCCCGGCGTGGAAAATCGCGCTCGGCTACTCGGCCTCGCTCTCACTACTATCTTTTAGCGGGTGAACCTTGCCCGCTCGGCCTGCGTTACGCCCTGCTCGGAACCAATCCAACCCACCCGCAAAAATGACAATTCAGCTAAGGAGAAGTGGGTGAGAGGTGCTCCGCAATTTAGTTTTTTGAGTGATCTGTCGTGTTTTCGAGCGAATGGAGATTTTAGGCAAAGCAGCTCGAGTATTTTTGGGAATTCCGATGCCCCGCGAATGCGGGACAAAATCGACCTGAGCGAGAAAATACGACAGATTCATTAAGGAAATAATGTACAAGCTAAAAAACAAACTTAAGAATTTGCCTGAAACTCCCGGCGTATATCTATTTAAGGATGCGGCGGGAAAGATTATTTATATCGGCAAGGCAAAGGCGCTTAAGAAGCGCGTTGCCAGTTATTTCGGCAGGCCGCAGAATGAAAAGAACCAGGCGATGGTCGCAAAAATCGATGGCCTTGATTACATTACGACTTCCACCGAATCGCAGGCGCAGATCTTAGAAGCGGCATTGGTGAGCGAAAAGCAGCCCAGGTATAATATCGATTTAAAGGATGATAAATCATTCCCGCTTATAAGGATTACCAACGAAGATTTTCCGGTTGTCTCCGTAGCAAGAAGAAAAAAGCCGAAAGAGAAGATCGATGCGCTTTATTTCGGGCCGTATACAAAGGCGCAATTATTGCGCGATGCCGTTAAAATGCTGCGCAGGATTTTTGGCTTCCGCACCTGCAAGAAAATGCCTGCCAAGGCCTGCTTATACTACCGGCTTAAGCTTTGCCATGCCCCTTGTGAAAATAAGATCAGCCGCCAGGGCTATGCCCAGGTCATCAGGAATATTATTATGTTCCTTGCGGGAAATTATGAAGGGTTGATTGATGAGTTGAGTTCAAAAATGTTAGCCGCCTCAAAAGCAAAGAAATTTGAGGAAGCAGCGAAACTGCGCGACCAGATAAATGCCTTGTCTGCGATGCGTAAGGCCGGTTCCTATGCATCCGGGTTTGACGAATTGGAAGACCTAAAGAACTTGCTTAAATTGAAAAAACTCCCTACCCGCATCGAGGCCTTTGACATCTCGAATATTTCCGGCAAAGAGGCATGCGGCTCTATGGTGAGTTTTTACAATGCTTTGCCCGATAAGAACAATTACCGCAGGTTCAAGATCAGGACCGTAAGTTCCGTCGATGATTATGGGATGCTGGCGGAAGTGGTAATGAGAAGATACAAACGGTTAAAAGAAGAAAACCTTGCCCTTCCCGACCTTGTCCTGATTGACGGAGGCAGGGGGCATCTTCTGACTGCAGAAAGAGAGATCAATAAGCTCGGGATCGACCTTGAAATAGCAAGCATCGCAAAAGATAAAGAGAACATATATATTCAAAAACGGGCTTTGCCATTCAGGTTAAAAAATGATACTCCTGCTTTGAATTTGATCAGGCGGGTAAGGGATGAGGCGCACAGGTTCGCGGTGGCGTATCATCATGTGTTGAGAAGAAAGAAGGTGTTTGGAAAATGATCCGTAACCCGCAGGCAAAGAATTTTACGAAAAGGGTCTATAAAGCAGTTTTGTCTATCCCCCTGGGCGAAGTCAGGACTTACAAATGGGTGGCAGCTAAAGCCGGAAACCCCAAAGCAAGCCGCGCAGTAGGCCAGGTCCTTAAGAAAAATCCCTTTCTTTTGATCATTCCCTGCCACCGGGTAATTAATTCCAGCGGCAGAATAGGCGGCTATGCATTGGGTAAAAAACGCAAAAGATCACTCTTAGATTTAGAAAGACAGATCAAAAGATTAATGTTATAATAACCGGTCAGGGACATAAAGTATGCCGTATTAATTATTCCGGAGGATAATATTTATGAAGATAAAAGAACTGATTCAGGAAATGCTTAGGGTTAATGCCTCGGATTTATTCTATCGCGCAGGCGGGACACCGCATCTTAGGATAGACGGCAAGGTCATAGAGGTGAGCAAGGAGGTCTTAACGCTGGACGATGTCTTCAATGCGATAGACGAGCTGACTGTCGCCCGCCAGAAAGAAGTTTTTAAGAATACCTCTGATGTTGATTTCGCCGTTTATTTGGAAGGTTTTAAACACAGGTTCCGCGTAAGTATTTTTATGCAGAGAAATTCGCCTTCCATTATTATGCGTAACGTGCGTACGGCCACTCAGACCTTTGAAGAGCTTAACCTTCCGGTAAAGGTCCTGCAGAACTTGTCCATGGAGACGAGGGGGCTGGTATTGTTAACAGGCAGTATGGGCAGCGGCAAATCAACGGCAATCGCCGCAATGATAGAGTATATCAATCTTAATGCCAAAAAGCATGTTTTAACTATTGAGGAACCTATTGAATTTACCTTCCAGGATAAAGATTCAATTATCAACCAGAGAGAATTGGGGTTGGATGTTGCTTCATATCCGGTTGCCCTGCGTGCTTTCACGCTGCAGAGCCCAGATGTAATATTCATCGGCAACATCCGCGACCGGGAAACTATGCAGGCAGCCCTTACCGCTGCCGAGACCGGGGTATTGGTCCTGAGCACTCTTCATACCATAAACGCAACCCAGAGCGTGGAACGCATCATTAATTTTTTCCCGCCGCATCAGCATGAGCAGGTGCGCGCGCAATTAGCGTCTTTATTAAAAGGCGTAATATCCCTGCGCCTGGTGCCGTTTAAAGACAAGCCCGGCAGGATCCCCGCTTATGAAATAATGCTCCTGACCCCGACCATGAGCCGCCTGATAAGGGAAGGAAAGGTCTGGGAAATGCCCCAGTTCCTTGAAGACGGCAATGTCTTTGATATGCAGACATTTAACCAGTCGCTGGTGAGGATGGTTCAAAAGGGGCTGATCAGCGAAGAAGTTGCTTTTGAGTTTGCCGATAACCGGGAAGAATTTGCACTGGCTTTAAGAGGGATAAAGAAGGGCTAATCTAAATATTCGGAGGCAGTTCAAATGTTGGAAACTTTAAGATCAAAAATAGCGATCCTGGGGACCCGTCTTGACCAACTAAGAGGTTATCTTTGATATAGATAACAAGATAAACCTTGCGGAGAGCCTTTCTTCCCGGATGACAGAAGCAGGATTCTGGGATAACGTCGAAAAATCTTCTTCGATAGTCAAAGAAGTAAAATTCCTAAAATCAATAATCGAGCCATGGCAGAATGCATCAACAAGGTTCAATGAAATAAAAGAATTAGCGGAGATCTCCCGTGACGACGATAAAGAGTTGGTCGCGGACTTAAGCCGCAATATGGACCTGTTATTGCTGGAAGTAGAAAAACTGGAATTTAAAACCCTTCTTGGCGGGGAATTCGATAAGAACAATGTTATTTTAAGCATTAACGCCGGCGCAGGCGGAACAGAGTCATGCGACTGGGTATCAATGCTTTTTAGGATGTACAGCCGCTGGGCGGAAAATAAGGGCTATTCTTTAAAGACAATAGACGTGCTTTTTGGCGAAGAAGCAGGGATTAAGAATATCACTGTTTTAATCGAAGGGGATTATGCTTTTGGGTACCTCAAGTCAGAGCGCGGGGTGCACAGGATGGTGCGCATTTCTCCTTTTGATGCAAATAAACGCAGGCACACTTCTTTTGCTTCGGTGGACGTAATCCCTGAAGTGGAAGAAACAGCCGGTGTAAACATTGAAGAAAAAGACCTGCGTATCGATGTTTATCGCTCAAAAGGCGCCGGCGGGCAAAGTGTAAATACTACCGATTCGGCAGTCCGCATCACTCACATCCCCAGCGGCATAGTAGTG
Source organism: Candidatus Omnitrophota bacterium (assembly GCA_016867005.1). Classification (GTDB taxonomy): domain Bacteria; phylum Omnitrophota; class Gorgyraeia; order Gygaellales; family Profunditerraquicolaceae; genus VGKM01. The sequence goes on from VGKM01000034.1 coordinate 6,598, forward strand.
CAATGCCAGAATGAGCGCTCGCAGCACCAGAATAAACAGACAGCCATGAAAATATTAAAGGCCCGTCTTTATGAGCTTGAACAGAAAAACAAAGAAGAAGAATTAACCAAGCAATATTCGCTTGAGAAGAAGCGGATCGAATGGGGCTCCCAGATACGTTCGTATGTGATGCAGCCGTATACGCTGGTCAAAGACCTGCGTACCGACTACGAAACCGGGGATGTAAATAAGGTCATGGACGGCGGCATCGATGAATTTATTGAAGCTTACCTGAAATTTCAGGCAAAAAGGAAAAATTAAATGTTAGGGTTCATAAAGTCACAATTATTAAAGCAAAAGCAGGCCGCGATCAATAAAAAATACCCTTCTGCCAGTATAAAATTGCATCCGGATATGGCGGCTTCGTCTATAAATAAGATTACAGGCCTTGTAAAGATCGTAGCAGAGGTCAATGCTTTCGAGCCGAAGGTAAGCGCGCTTTCTGATCCTGCGCTTAAACTAAAGACCGCGGAATTCAAAGAAAAGATCCTGGAGAAATCAAGATATTACGAAAGCCAGATCAAAGAATTGGAAGCAACGCTTTCGGAGGTGGCTATACCGGAAGAAAAAGATAAGATCAAAGAGAAGCTGAAGTCCTTGCGCAATAAGACCTTTGAGGAGGTTTTGCCTGAGGCCTTTGCCGTAGTAAGAGAGGCATCAAAAAGGACAATAGGCCTTAGGCATTTCGACGTACAGATCGCCGGCGGCATCATCCTGCACGAAGGAAAGATTTCCGAAATGGCTACAGGCGAAGGCAAAACTCTCGTTGCAACGCTCCCAGCATACTTGAATGCATTGCTTGGCAAGGGTGTACATATTGTTACGGTAAATGATTACCTGGCGCGCCGCGACCGGGAATGGATGGGGCCTATTTTTGAATTCCTTGGCTTAAGCGTGGGCGTAATACAGCATGAAATGTCCGATGAGCAGAGAAAGTCATCTTATGCAGCGGATATCACATACGGCACAAATAATGAGTTTGGTTTTGATTACCTGCGCGATAATATGAAATACTCGGTTGAAGACCTTGTGCAGCGGCCTTATTTTTACGCTATTGTCGACGAGGTTGATTCCATCCTGATTGACGAAGCCCGCACGCCTCTTATTATTTCCGGGCCGGCGGAGGAGGCAACCGACAAATATTATACGGCAAACCGTATTGCCCAGCAATTGAGGGGCAGGCGCATTACGGAGAAAGATGAAATCGAGGCAAAGCATAAAGGCGTTGATTTAAGCAAGGGTTTTGATTATTTGGCTGATGAAAAAGGGCAGACGGTTTCTTTAAGCGAGGAAGGAGAAACCAAGGCCACAAGGGCATGGGGTATCGAAAGCCTGCATACAATCGAGACAATAGAATACCGGCACCACACTATTCAGGCGCTCAGGGCGAAGGAATTTTTCCGCCGCGATGTTGATTATGTTGTCAGGGACGGCGGGGTGGTCATTGTCGATGAATTTACCGGGCGCATGATGCCGGGAAGGCGCTGGTCCGACGGCCTGCACCAGGCGGTTGAAGCAAAAGAAGGGATAAAGATCGAACGCGAGAACCAGACCCTTGCCACAATTACCTTCCAGAATTATTTCAGGATGTATGAAAAGCTTGCCGGTATGACCGGGACAGCTTCTACTGAAGCAAACGAATTCGAAGCCATATACAGATTAGACGTTATCAGTATCCCGACCAATAAGCCGCTTATCCGTACAAATTACCCGGACTGCATTTATAAGACCGAAAAAGAAAAGTTTAACGCCGTTGTCGGAGAAATCGTAAAGCTGTATGAGATGGGCCAGCCGGTCCTGGTAGGGACAATTTCCATAGAAAAATCAGAGTTTCTTTCCGAGATGTTAAAAATGCGCGGGGTCGCCCACCAGGTGCTTAACGCCAAATACCATGAAATGGAAGCGCAGATTGTAGCGCAGGCAGGAAGATTTAAAGGGGTCACTATCGCCACGAATATGGCAGGCCGCGGGACAGATATTTTGCTCGGAGGCAATGCCGAGTTTATGGCAAAAAGTATTGCCAGGCAGAAGTTTTCCCGCCCCGGTGAAGCAGGTGTGTATTCCGAAGAGTTCCAGGAGGAATACAAGTCAATACTGGAAAAATTAAAATCAGAATGCGCCAGAGAGCATGATCAGGTGGTGAGCGCCGGGGGGCTGCATGTTTTAGGTACGGAACGCCATGAAGCCAGGCGTATCGATAATCAGCTGCGCGGAAGAAGCGGCAGGCAGGGGGACCCCGGTTCTTCCAGATTTTATGTGTCGCTTGAAGATGATTTAATGCGGCTGTTTGGTTCTGAACGGATGATCGGGATGATGAATGCCCTGGGTTTAGAGGAAGGGCAGGTCATTGAGCATCCCTGGGTTTCCAAATCAATTGAGATCGCGCAAAGAAGGGTCGAGCAGCATAATTTCGAGATCAGAAAGCAGCTGCTTGAATACGATAATGTTATGAATAAACAAAGAGAGGTGATCTATACCCAGCGGCGCTCTATTCTGGAAGGGGCGTCACTTAAGGAAAATACGCTGGATATATCACTGAGGATCATAGAAGGGATATTGCCGGTTTATGTGCCTGAAAATGCAGATCCTTCGGAATGGGACCTCCTCGGCTTGATTGCTGCGGTAAGAGAGAGATTTGGGATTGAAATTAGGGAGCGGGACATAGATGGCCTGGGGATCGATAAATTGAGGGATTATATTATTGAAGGCGTGAATAAATTTTATACCGCAAAAGAAGGATCAATCGGAGAAAATCTGATGCGCCACCTTGAGCGTATGGTTTTTCTGCAGGTGATTGATTCAAGGTGGAAAGACCACTTATACGCAATGGACAGTTTACGCGAAGGCATAGGCCTGAGGGCTTACGGCCAGCGTGACCCGTTGATTGAATATAAGCGCGAGGCCTTTAATATGTTCAGTGAAATGATTTTAGGGATTGAAGATGAAGCAGTGGGTATTATTTTTAAACTCCAGCCTCCCAAAGAAGAAAGGTTCAGAGGGGTTTTCAGTTCTGTTTCGCAGGAATTCTTGCATCCGGAAGCAGCGCAGTTTGAGCCCCCGCTTTCTAGATCAGAGCCGGGCAGTGAACAAACCCCCGGCGCCCCCCAAAAACAAACGCCTATTGTGCAGTCATCTCATGAAAAAATAGGCAGAAACGAACCGTGCCCGTGCGGTTCCGGGAAAAAATACAAGAAATGCTGCGGAAAATAAGACGGACAAGGATTAAGAAATTTTATTCTTCTGGCAAGGCGGCCCTGCTCAGCATTTTATCGGCGGCCCTGTTGATTTTATCGTTTCCTCAGGCCAATTTCTGGATTTTGGCCTGGGTAGGTTTCGTGCCGCTGTTTTTTGCCTTAGAAAATAAATCCGGCGGCACGGCTTTTTTATTGTCGTTTCTTACGGGAGTGGTTTTTTGGTCCGGGATTATTTATTGGCTGGTGCATGTCACTCTTTTAGGGACAATAGTACTGGTCCTTTACCTGGCACTATATTTCGGAATTTTCGGGTTTGTTATCTGCCGTTACCGCGCTGCAAAATCTTTTAATCTCCGTATTATCTTCATTTCATCTTTATGGGTCCTGCTTGAGTATGCCAGGGGTGATCTTTTTACCGGTTTCCCCTGGGCGCTTTTAGGTTATTCGCAGTATTTGAATTTGCCCGCAATCCAGATCGCAGATATTACCGGCGCATGGGGGGTTTCTTTTATTGTGATGTCGGTAAATGCCGCGGTTTATTTATTC
>VGKM01000035.1 GCA_016867005.1 Candidatus Omnitrophota bacterium
TCGGCCTTGCACATAACCTGGCGGCAGCTTTCTTGGATAATTCCATATTCAGAGGCAATCCCCTGGGCATCGAAAAGAACAGAATTTACTGGAACCGCGTGGTAGATATCGGCGATCGTTTCTTAAGGCACGTAAAAGTCGGATTAGGGCTTCCGAAAGAAGACCTGTCGCGCGATTCAGGGTTTGATATTACGCCTGCATCGGAAATTATGGCTATTCTGTCTTTAAGCAGGGACCTGGAGGATATGAGGAAACGCCTGGGTAGGATAGTGCTGGCAGAGAGCGCATCCGGAAAACCTATTACCTGCGAAGACATAAAAGTTGCCGGGATAATGGCAGTATTATTAAAGGATGCGATTAAGCCCAACCTTATCCAGACATTAGAGAATACCCCTTGTTTTGTGCATACGGGGCCTTTTGCCAATATTGCTCATGGCAATAGTTCTATTATCCAGGACGAGATAGCTCTTGCTGCAAGCGATTATGTGGTTACTGAGGCAGGTTTTGGCGCTGATTGCGGAGCGGAGAAATTCTTTGATATTAAATGCAGGATGAGTTCAAATTCTCCTGATGCTGCAGTGCTTGTTTGCTCTGTCAGGGCGCTTAAGGCCCATAGCGGCATTTGCAAGATTACGCCCGGTGAGCCGCTTGATAAGTGCCTGACTGAAGAAAATTTAGATGCTTTAGAAAAGGGCTTGGGGAATTTAAAGAAACAAATTGAAAATGTAATGCTTTTTGGCGTGCCCGTAGTCGTTGCAGTTAACAGATTTAACACCGATACAAAAGCAGAAATTGATTTGATAAAGAAAAAAGCTCTTGAGTTCGGCGCCTTTGAAGCAGCCACAAGCGAAGTCTGGGCCAAAGGAGGATGCGGCGGCATAGAGTTAGCAAAAGCCGTAGAAAGAGCTTCTTGCACAGCCAAAAAATTTAAGTTGCTTTATTCTGAAGATGCTGGTATAAAAGAGAAGATTGAGAAAATTGCCGTTTCTGTTTATGGCGCAAAAGGCGTATCTTATTCGGAATCGGCAGAAAAGAAAATCCTTGAGTTCACCGGCCGCGGGTGGGATAAATTGATGGTTTGTATGGCCAAAACACCGCTTTCTTTGTCCCATGACCCCGCATTAAAAGGAGCGCCGCGCGATTTTGTGCTTCCTGTGCGCGATATCAGGGCTTTTATCGGCGCAGGATTTTTGTCCTGTTTGTGCGGCACGATCCAGACTATGCCTGGTTTACCGAGCCATCCTCGAGGGGAAAATATTGATATTGATGAAAAAGGAAACATTACGGGCTTGAGTTGATATGTATAAAAACAGTACTTTAAAGAAATATTTAAATGATTTAGCTGCCAAGCTGCCTGCTCCCGGAGGCGGTTCTGCTGCCAGTTTGAATGCTGCCCTCGGTGCCAGCCTTATTAGCATGGTTATTAATTTTACGCTTGGCAAGGCTAAGTATGCCGAATATGATGCGGAACTTAGGAAAATGCTGCAGGAATCTGAACACTTGAGGGATCAATTCCTGGATTTAGTTGACTTAGACGTCTTGGCCTACAGGAGCAGGAATAAAAGAGATGCATTAAATATTCCTTTTATGCTGGCCCGGTTATGTTTTGAAGCAATCAAGTTGTGCCCTGTATTAGTAATTAAAGGAAACCGTAATTTGGCAAGCGATGTGGCAGTAGCCGCAATAATGCTTGAGTCGGCTTTTGTATCCGCATATTTTAACGTGGAAATAAACCTGAAAATCCTGGGAAATAAGAAGTTGACTACCAGCATCAGAAAAGAATTGGGCCTTAAAGCAAAGAAAGTCTGGAAAACACGTCTAATAGTGGAGGATAAAGTTGGCAAAATTATTAGAGGGTAAGCCGATTGCAGACAGGATTAAAGATGAGATTAAGGCAAGCGTGTCGTCTTTAAGCTTTAAACCGGTTTTAGCCAGTATCATGGTCGGGGAAAACGCCGGGGCTGAAACATATATTAAATCTCAGAAGAAAGTCGCTGAAGGTTTAGGCATAGATTATCAATTTCATAAATTAAGTGCAGATATAAAAGAAAGCGAGTTAATTGAATTTGTAAAGAAATTAAATGCCGATGAGCTTATTAATGGTATTATTATCCAGATGCCACTTCCGGCCCAGATAGATTATAAGAAAATATCGCAATATATCCTGCCGGAAAAAGATATTGAAGGCATGCATCCGGCTAATATCGGCAAAATTATCTTTGGCAAAGCAAAAATATTGCCTTGTACTGCGGCAGCAGTAATGGAATTGATAAATAGCATAGGCTTAGATTTATACGGCAAGGAAGTTGTTATAGTCGGGCACAGCGAAATCGTGGGAAAGCCTTTGGCATTATTGCTGCTGGAGAAATTTGCTACGGTTACTGTAGCTCATATTGGTACAAGTAAAGCAGGGCAATTAGAAGAACATGTGAAAAAAGCCGAAATTTTAATTGTGGCAGTGGGCCGTGCAGGTTTGATCAAAGGCGACTTAATAAAAGACGGAGCCATTGTAATTGATGTAGGCATAAATAGAGTGGGAGAAAAAATTGTCGGCGATGTGGAGTTTGAGCCGGCAGAAAGAAAGGCTTCATATATCACTCCTGTCCCCGGAGGCGTCGGGCCGCTTACTGTTGCTATGTTAATGCGTAATCTGGTGGAGGCAGCAAAACTGCAGCGTTGATTAAACGACAATGAAAACAATTGCTCTTTTAACCATTTCCAATATCTTCATGACCTTTGCCTGGTACGGGCATTTAAAATACAAAAACTCTCCGCTTTGGATTGTCGTTATTATAAGCTGGCTGATTGCATTCCTGGAATATTGTTTCCAGGTGCCGGCAAATAGATTAGGCCATTATACATATAGCGCAGCCCAGCTTAAAACCATCCAGGAAGTTATTACGCTGATAGTTTTTGTTATTTTTTCAATAATCTACCTGAAGGAAGAATTCAAATGGAATTATGCAGTCGGTTTCCTGTGTATCCTGGCTGCGGTGTTTTTTATATTTAAGAAATGGTAATATGCTCTTTGGAAGTTTTGCGGATGGTTTGTCTGTAATTTTTCGCTCAGGGATGTCGCGGATCCTGCCTCGTCACCCGCAAAATACCTAAGCCATCCGTAAAAAATGGATGCATATTTATTCTTGCTTGCTTGTAAGCAAGGGGCGGTAAAAGTTCGAGTTAAAAATAAAAAATAAATAGAATATGGAAGATAGAAGAAGAGATTAGAAAAGGAAAAATGATGAAAACAATAACATTGTTTATTTGCATAGTCATAATAGTTACATTTAGCTTTATGGCTGAAGTCTATGCCGAGACTTTTTATTTGAAAGATGGAAATGTTGTAGAAGGGAAAATTATCAAAGAAGAAAAAGGCAAAATTTACCTTGAAGACGCCACTGTAACTATAAAAGGGCCTAACGAGGAGGGTACGAAGGAAGGTCAAGAAGCATTTATGTACGCTTCAAGGCATGTTATTAGAAGAGACGAAATAGAGACAATTAAAGCAGGCGATACAATGGTTGAAGCATTTACTGATGAAGGAATGAGAGATCAGTACAAAGTTAGTAAAAGTTCTGAGTATTATTTTCGGGGCGTGCAATATGCGATTAATAGAAAATTTGAAGAAGCACAAAAAGAGTTTAGCAATAGCCTTAGAATAGATACATCTTATACTCCGGCTCAAGAAGCAGTTTTATTACTCAAACAAGTATTGAATAAGTCAATAAAACAAGAATCTGCCTCAACTATATTTGAGATCGTAGATTCTAAGGATTGGCAAAACGCAATTTCTAAATTAAGAAACATAGTAACTTTGGAGCCAAACAATATTGTAGCGCGTAATCTGTTAGGTGTTGTTTATCGCTATAATAGAAGATTCGATGATGCGAAGAATGAATTCGAGAGGGCTCTGCAAATTGAACCCGCAAATGCTTCAATTCATAATAACTTAGGAGTAATTTATGCCTATGAAAATATGCTGGATATAGCCACCGATGAGTTTAATAATGCATTAAAATTTAATCCCAATCTAAGCGAGGCAAAATTTAATCTTGAAATACTTAAAGAGTCTAGGAAACTTTCAAAAGAAGACATAGCTACTCAGGCTATTCTTGAAAATAAAGGTTACGGCGATATCTTAATGACTGCATCTATAGTGGAAGAAAGATATTAGTTGGAAGAAATAGGGGGGCGGCTCGATTTTTAGCGGACGGCTTGGCTGTGTTTTCGAGCACATGGCTTAAGCTTTATGGTTTTTGCTGAAGGCGCATTAGAAAATTTTTGGCACTTCGACTTCGCTCAGTGCCAATGGTGAGCGTAGTCGAATCCATTGGCACTATCTATTGACTTCTAGTCGGCAAGGGTTTACGAGGAGCGGAGGAGTTCTCGAAAGGGCAAGGCGGAGCCGGAGCGACGAAGTAAACCGTAGCCGACGGCAAAAATTTTCAGCGCCGAAGCAAATACCATAAAGCTAAACTTGATAAGAGCGAGAAAACAGACAGCAGATTTATAAAGAGGACAATATGACATTTAGAGAGAAATTACAATCGGGGAAATTTTTGGTGACGTCCGAGATCGGGCCGCCGAAGGGCATTGAGACCAAGCTGCTTCTGGAGGACGCGGAATTAATTAAGGGCCGGGTTGATTGTATTAATGTCACCGATCTGCAGAGCTCGGTAATGCGCCTGGGGTCTTTGGCAGTTTGCGCGCTCTTAAAACAAAACGGCTTTGAACCGATATACCAGGTAACTTGCCGCGACAGGAACCGCCTGGCGCTTCAGTCAGATATCCTTTCAGCAGGCGCACTCGGCATCCAGAATCTATTGCTTTTAACGGGAGACCACCCGGCGCTGGGTGACCATCCGGAAGCAAAACCGGTTTTTGACCTTGATTCTGTGCAATTATTGCAGGTAGTAAAGAAGCTCCAGGAAGGTTCTGATATGAAAGGCAATAAGCTGATAGGCGAGCCGCCGAAATTCTGCATGGGCGCAGTAGTCAATCCCGGCGCAGACCCTCTTGAGCCGCAGATCATCAAAATGGAAAAGAAAATTGAAGCAGGCGCGGAGTTCTTTCAGACACAGGCGGTTTATGATATTAAGATATTTGAGAATTTTCTTAATAAGACAAAGCATTTAAAAACTACAATTATGGCAGGCATCGTATTATTAAAATCAGCCGGCATGGCGCGTTATATGAATAAGAACGTTGCCGGAGTTTTTGTGCCGGATAATTTAATCAAAGAAATGGAAGAAACAAAAGATAAACAGGCCCAATCCGTTGAGATTGCCTCGCGCCTGATCAAGGAACTAAAACCCATGTGCCAGGGGATCCATATTATGCCGATCGGCTGGGATAAAGTTGTGCCCCGTGTATTGGATGCGGGGGGATTATAATGGCCAATCTTCCTCAGATACCAGGCGCGAAAAAAAGAGGGGTATTGCATTTAAGCTGCAATGAGGATTTTAAGAAAATAGAAGAGCAGCTTATCAATGATACGGTCTGTATCAACGGGCCTGCCCGTGCCGCGTTCGGCCTTGCCTGCTCGATCCATGAGAAATATAAAGTCGGAGTCAAGGTTGTAACTAACGAACCATTTAATGAACCGCTGCCTGTTGAAATTGAGGCGATCGCAAGCCCTATCCGGGAGATCGTAGGAGAAGGCAGGGCGGAAGCGGTAAAATTTGAGAACGGGAAAGCCGTAGGCGTAGGTTTGGTTTTGTTTATAGATGAGCAATGCTCGCTCGCTGAACTCGGGATAAAATTTGAAGATAATTGCGATAGTAGTCCTAATTTTAAAGGAGAAGATATGTCTGATGCTGGTGTATTAATACAATTGGGGACTAAGGGCAGCGAGGCAGTATTAAATCTTGCCAAAAGCTCTCTGGATAAAGCTATCCAGGAAAAAGGAGCAGGCCAGGCAATCAGTTTTCCGGAAACAAACTATTATTTTCCTCTGATCAATGCTTTATTGAAATCGGAAGCCAGGACTTTAGGGGATTGCGCAGAGGTATTAAAAGAAGCCGAGAAATTAAACAATAATAAGCCGGCTTCCAGCGGCCTCAATATCAGCGCCCTGGGAGGGATATTGAATAAAGGCCTTTCAACACTTTTATGCGAAGAGGTCCTTGCTGCGCTTCAATATTTGAGTAAAGCCCATCCAAAGGGAGGAGCCGGATTTTTATCGGATACATTGCTTCGTTCGCTCGGCATACAGCTGGTGGACGGGAGGATCGCCGGCATTGCGGTAATTTTAGGCCCGGCAAAGGATGAAGATTCTGCAGTGCAGCTTGTAAGGGATTTTCAAAGTAGAAGTATTGTCAGTTTACTTGTCGGCAATGTAGGAGGGAATACTCTTCAGAAACAGCTGGAAAACAAAAAAATAGAACTGGGCCTAGAGAATTATATTGTCCCCTTAGGCGAAGATTATCTATCGGCTATTTATGCGGCAAACTGGGCAGTAAGGGCGCCGCTTATGTATGGCGGCCATAAGGCAGGGCAGTGGGAAAATATTTTAAATTATACCAAAGATAAAGTGCCGGCTTTTATAGTGCTTTTGTCTCATGTGGATGAGGTAATCGTGGCTACCGGATTGGGTGTCTTGGCAATGGGTTTCCCGATTATTACGGATTTGGAAGTACCTCAGCTTCCGAAAATCGATACCACTTTATATGAAGCATTGGTAACTGAAAAAGATTACAAAAAACTTGCCGGAAAATGTATTGAGACCAGGGGCCTGAAGGTTAAGATCGCACAGATCCCGGTACCTGTGCCTTATGCAGCTGCTTTTGAAGGCGAACGCGTAAGAAGGGAGCAACTGCATGTTGAGTTCGGAGGAAAGGCAAGCAGTGCTTTTGAGTTCTTAACCACAAAAAACCTTAATGAAGTCGAAGATGGGAACATTGATATAATAGGCCCGGATGCAGGCCAGCTTGAAGGGGGCAATAAATCCCTGCCTCTTGCGATCATAGTAGAAGTTGCGGGGCGGAAAATGCAAAAGGACTTTGAACCGATACTGGAGCGCCAGATCCACCGTTTTGTGAATTATGCCATGGGGCTTATGCATGTAGGCCAGCGCGATATGAACTGGATACGCATATCCAAAGACGCATTTGAAAAAGGTTTTCGCCTCAAACATATCGGGATCATTCTCCATGCTATGCTGCATCAGGAATACAGCGCAATAGTAGATAAAGTGCAGGTTAAGCTTTACACAAAACTGGAAGATGTGGAAGGGCTCCTGCCGCAGGCAAAAAAAGCTTATGATGAACGCGATGAACGTTTAAGCGGGATGACCGACGAAAGCGTGGATACTTTTTATTCATGCCTTTTATGCCAATCATTTGCCCCGAACCATATTTGCGTGATTACTCCGGAACGCCTGGGGTTATGCGGGGCTTATTCATGGCTTGACGGTAAGGCATCTTTCGAGATCACTCCGACCGGCCCGAACCAGCCCATACTCAAAGGCGAAGTGTTGGATAAAATAAAAGGGCAGTGGAAAAATATCAATGACTTCGTGTTTAATAAATCCAACAAGACAATAGATAAAGTGAACATGTATTCGCTGATGGATTCTCCCCAATCATCATGCGGATGCTTTGAGTGTATTGTTGCTATAATCCCCGAGGTTAACGGGATGATGATCGTCCACCGGGATTATTCAGGCATGACTCCCTGCGGGATGACATTTACAACTTTAGCCGGTTCAGTAGGCGGAGGAGTGCAGACACCCGGCTTTCTGGGTATCGGGAAACTTTATGTAGCAAGCAAGAAGTTTATTTCAGCAGAAGGCGGATTAAAAAGGGTAGTTTGGATGCCGAAAGAATTAAAAGAGCTCCTGGCTGATAAGCTTAAGGGGCGTGCCGAAGAATTAGGCGTTCCGGATTTGGTGGATAAGATTGCTGATGAAACCCAGGCCACAACTATAGAGGAGCTTGTAAAATTCTTGCAGGAAGTAAAACATCCGGTCCTTGAATTGGAGCCGCTTTTTTAAGGGCACGCCTCAATATTTTTCTTGACCTTGCGCGGAATTGTTGTATAATAATTTTATAAAATACATGCCTACTCCTGCCTTTAAAAATACTAAAAATATTACCTTAATAGTTGTGGCGCTTGCTTTTGGGTCATTATCTTTTTGTTCTGCCCAGGAAGGGCCGGCTGATTTATTTTCCGGGACCTGCTATATTAAGAAAACCAAGAATACTCAAAAGGCAGAAGAAACCGTTTCAAATAATGACGCTGCAAAACAGGCCCTGCCTCAGAAAACAAAAGATGCCGGTAAAAACAAGGCCAAGCGCGCTTCTGCCCAGGATGAAAATTTGAGCCTGATGCAAAAGCAGGCCAGGCAGTACCGCGCCGAAGGGTTACAGGCGCAGCAAAGAGGCGATTTAGCTTCGGCCATGAATTGTTATCAGAAGGCCGTGACCTATGACCCAGGTTATGCTGTTTTATATAATGACCTGGGGATTATTTATGAAACAAGAGGCGAGAATGACCGCGCAGAGGCCAGTTATCTTAAGGCCGTAAAGACAGACCCGAAGAACTTAAGCGCATATTCGAACCTGGCTCTTTTTTATGAAAACAAACGGGATTTGAAATCAGCTTCCCATTATTGGCAAAAAAGGGGGGAGTTGGGTGAGCCGGATGACCCATGGACAATGAAGGCAAATGCAAGGTATGAGGATATTTGTTTGTCCTTAGGGTTGATACCGGTTGATTCCAGGGAACAGGAAGTAGTGCAATTAGTACAGGATATTAGCGCCAAAAAATCCCTTTATCGGGAAGACAACAAGGAACTTGCCAAGGATTATTTCGAGAGGGCGAAGGTGTATTTTCAGAAAGGGAACAATACATTGGCCCTTAAGAGCGCCTTGGACGCAAGAGAGCTTAACCCCACAGATAAAGACATCACCGATTTTATAGAAAAGGTCCAAAAAAGGTTATTGTTGAAATAGTAACCACAATACTTTTTTCCTGCCCATAATTTCAATGCTTTAATTAATGGCTAAAAAAACGTTATACCTGATCGATGCTACTGCTTTTTGTTATAGGGCATTTTATGCTTTGGCGGCGCTTTCTACGTCTTTCGGGCAGCCGACAAATGCGATTTACGGCTTTATGAATATTTTAAATAAAGTCCTGAAAGATAATTCGCCGGAATACCTGGCTGTGTGTTTTGATGTTTCCCGCGATACCTTCAGGGCCAGGAAATTTGCCGAATACAAAATCAACCGGCCGGGCATGCCGGATGAGCTTTCCAGCCAGATCCCTTTTATAAAAAAGATAGTAAAAGCTTTTGGGATTGTTATTGCCGAAAAAGAAGGTTTTGAGGCAGATGATGTCATCGCCACCTTAGCGCTAAAGGCAAAAGAAGAAGGGATGCCTGTCGTAATTATCAGTTCCGATAAGGACATCTTGCAGCTTGTCAGCGAAGATATTGCGGTCTTCAGCCCCCATAAAGACGTTGGGGTCCTCTATGATAAAGATAATGTTTACAAGCGTTACGGGATCAATCCTGAGCAGATAACGGATATCATATCTCTTATGGGCGACAGCGTAGACAATATCCCGGGAGTACCCGGTATCGGAGAAAAGACCGCTGTTGCCCTGATCAAGAAATTCGGCTCCATAAGCAACCTGCTTAAAAGCTTAAAAGATATAGCACCGGAAAAAATCCGCAATTCGATTACCGATAATATTGAGTTGATAAAACTCAATTCAGAGCTTGTGTTATTGGATAAAAATGTCCCCCTGGGGCTGGGCATTAGCGACCTGAAACTCAAAGCTGCGGATTACGGGGAGCTATTAAAACTTTTTAAATATCTGGAATTCAAGAAATTCCTTAAAGCCCTTCCCATCCAGGAAGAAACCAGTCCATCTAAAGAGGCAGGCCTGGTCAATGATAAAGATTTGAAAGGGCTGGTGAATGACCAGGATGAATTTTATTTATCAGGCAATTCCCTTAAGGACCTGGCCTTTGGTTTAAAAGGAGAGGCCTGGCGCATAAATGAGCCCGCAGAATCATTCGGGAGTATTTTAGCTAACCCGAAAATCAAGAAAATCGGGCATGATTTAAAACGCCTGAAACTTATCTTGGAAAAAAACGATTTTAAGTTAGGAGGCCTGTATTTTGATACTATGATAGCAGCCTATTTATGTAATCCTTCAAAATCAAGCTATGATCTGGAGGAGCTTTCCTGGGATTACCTGGGCAAAAACATTTTGGGCGAA
>VGKM01000036.1 GCA_016867005.1 Candidatus Omnitrophota bacterium
TTTATTATTGCTGGTATTTATCCTGGGTATTGTACGTTTAGGAGCACAGCGTTGGATAAGGTTCGGCTGGTTTAATTTTCAGCCGTCTGAATTGGCCAAGCTTTGCATGGTCATATTTCTGGCCAGGTATTTCAGCACCAAATCGGTTGACAATGTAGAGCTCCAGGTGCCGAAATTCGGGATATTCCGGGCATTTATCATCCCGTTTATTTTTGTAGCTGTGCCTGTGGGCCTTATTATCGAGCAGCCGGATTTAGGCACAGGCATGATCATTGTTTTTCTTTTTATAGCACTGATGTATTTGGGCGGGGTGAAAATGAAGTTTTTTTATATGCTTCTTGCTACGGCTATTATTTCCATTCCGGTCTTCTGGAACTATCTAAGGGATTATCAGAAGAACCGCCTGATCGTTTTCTTAAATCCTAATATAGACCCGCTGGGCGCAGGTTATACTGTCATACAATCCAGGATCGCGATCGGCTCAGGAGGATTATTCGGCAAAGGATGGCTTTCGGGTACACAGGGGCAGCTGCATTTTCTCCCCGAGGCGCATACTGATTTTATTTTTGCCAGTTTCGCCGAAGAATGGGGATTGTTCGGGGCCATGGTATTGTTGTTTTTGTATTTTCTTCTGATAAGAGAAGGGATAAAAATCGCCTTAAGTACCAAAGACCAATTCGGCAGGCTCCTGGCCTACGGCATATGCCTGATGTTGGGAGTGCAGATCATTATTAATGTTTCGATGAATCTGGGGCTTGCCCCGGTAGTCGGGATCCCGCTGCCGCTTATGAGTTACGGCGGGTCATCTATATTGATAACTTTTATTTCGTTGGGAGTTTTGGTCAATATCGGAAAAAGGAGGGCGGTATTCTAGAAGATTATCTGCTTCAAGTAAGAAAACCCGCCCGTTATATCGGCAGGGAGTGGAATTCGTCCAGAAAAGATTTCGATGGCTCAGAAGTAAAGTTCGCGCTATGCTTTCCGGATATCTATGAAGTCGGGATGAGCAATCTGGGGCTAAGGATCCTTTACGGATTGCTGAATGGCCGCCCAGGTATTTGCTGCGAAAGATTTTTCTCCCCGGGCATCGATATGGAAGAAGTCCTGCGCAGCAAGAACCCGGGGTTTCTTTCTCTTGAGTCAGCCAGGCCCCTTTTGGATTTTGATATTATCGGCATTTCCCTTGCCTATGAACTGCTCTATTCGAATATTCTCAACCTTCTTGAGCTGGGGAATGTCCCTCTTTGTGCCGCTGAACGCGATAATAGTTTTCCTTTGGTGATAGCAGGCGGCCCGAGCGTGCTTAACCCCGAGCCCATGCATGAATTCTTTGATTTTTTTGTAATAGGCGAAGGCGAGGAAGTAATACTGGAGGTCATCGAATTATACAAAAAGTTAAAGGATGATTTTAAGTCCGGCAAAATTAGCAAGCCCGAATTATTGATTGCTTTTTCAGGCATAGAGGGTGTATACGTCCCTTCTTTATATGAAGTAGATTATCATGCAGAAGGGGATATTGCTGGTTTCAGGCCCAAGAATAACTTTGCCCCTGAGAAAATAAAAAAGAGGTTTATCAAAGATTTAAACGGTGCGTATTTCCCCGAAAAATGGGTCGTTCCCTATATCGAAATAGTGCATGACAGGATAACTTTGGAGATCATGCGCGGCTGCCCTAACCGGTGCAATTTCTGCCAGGCAAGGCAGCAGTATTATCCGATGAGGATACGGAATGTGGAAAATATCATGTCGCTGGCCAATGCCTGCTATAAGAATTCCGGCTATGAAGAAATCTCCCTGGCAGGCCTCTCAGTCAGCGATTACCCTTTTATCAAAGAGTTGTTAGGATGCATGGTCGCTTCTTTTAAGGATAAAACAGTGAATATTTCACTGCCTTCGATAAAACCTAAAGCATATTTGGGAGGCCTTGCTTCATTGATTGCAACTACCAAGAAAACAGGGCTTACCTTTGCGCCGGAAGCCGCAACGGATAAGCTGCGCCGGGTGCTTAACAAAGATTTTGATATGGATAGTTTTTTGAATGCACTT
The DNA here is from genome assembly GCA_016867005.1 of Candidatus Omnitrophota bacterium. Classification (GTDB taxonomy): domain Bacteria; phylum Omnitrophota; class Gorgyraeia; order Gygaellales; family Profunditerraquicolaceae; genus VGKM01. Next base: position 2,047 of record VGKM01000036.1, read on the forward strand.
GCGGATTCGTATGCTGCAGGTTATCAACGGGTAAAACTTTATTTTATGACCGGCCTTCCCTTTGAACAGTATGATGACCTTGACGCTATTATCGGCCTTTGTACCGAAGTCTCCGAATTAAAGAAAAAAAGCGGCCAAGGCGGCGCCGCCTTTGTAAATGCCAGTATTAATACCATGATCCCCAAGCCCCATACGCCGTTCCAATGGCTGGGGATGGAAGATAAAAGCGTAATGGAGGAAAAAGCAGGATACCTGCGCTCTAAATTAAAGAATAAAAAAATAAAACTTAATTTCCATAATACAGAGATGAGTTTTCTGGAAGCCGTGCTTAGCCGCGGAGACAGAAGGTTGTCGGCTGTTATAAAGTCGGCGTTTAAAAAAGGCGCAAGATTCGATGCCTGGGATGAGCATTTTGTCATGAACAGGTGGCTCCAGGCATTTGATGAACAGGGGATTGACCCGAAGTTCTATTTAAAAGAGAAACAGGCCGGCCAGGCCTTGCCTTGGGATATCCTTGATACAGGCGTGGCTAAATCGGCGCTCCTGGAAGAGTATAATAAGATTTCTTCGATATAAAAAATATAAATGCTATTGAAATAAGCTAAGTTACAATGTATACTAAATATTAAATTATCGCCTTAAAACGGACTTTTTTAAACTGCCTGCCTTGTAAACAGCGGGCTGGGGAGGAAGCAATGCTAAAGCAAAAGAAAAGTTTCTTGTCCTCGGGAAACCTGAAATATAAATTACGGATCGCTTTTTGTCTTATGTCTGTCTTGCCGCTTTTGGTCTCGATGTATCTGGTTTCAAATTACATCCTTCCTAAGGCAGGGTTCAGGCTTGATGCCTCGGTCGCCGTTTCGGTGGTTATCAGCATTGCTATCGCAGTTATCGGTTTTTTCCTGGTAAAGGAAGTATTTGACCGCGTAGTTTCTATCAGTTCGGAAGCCAAATTGATCGCCGCCGGAGATTTTAACCGCATGGTTGAGACAAGCAAAGAAGACGAGGTGGGCTATTTAGGCGAGTCGTTAAACCAGCTGACGGTGCAGATCCGCAATTCCATGGATGAGCTAAAGGGCTATAGCGAGAGGACAACGGAAATAAACGTTGAAATCCAGAAACGCGTCCTGGCGCTCTCAAGTTTATTACAGATCAGCTCTCTTATATCGCAAGGATTAAAGTTAGACGAGATATTGCAGCTTACTGTTGAAAAATCAAGGATCCTGGCAAATTCCGACGTAACTTTTTTGTTCTTCCGCGACGCGGAAGAGGGCGATTTTTATGTGCGCGCGGTAGACGGCATCAATGCCCAGCATATGGCAAAATTAAAGATCGAGCAGAATGAGCCGGTTTTCGGAAAACTGGTTAAAACAAACAAGCCCCTGATAGTCGATAAAGATAATACCCTCGCAGAAAATTCGCGCATTGCTTTTTATGAGAAATTCAGGTTAAAGAATATACTTGCCTTGCCGATATTCCTAAGAGGCAAGGTCACCGGGATTTTAGGGATAGGCAATACTAAAGAGCCGTTTTTGTATAAGAAAGAAGATGTGGAGCTCCTGGATATTTTTGCCAAGCAGATCACTATTGCCGTAGAAAACGACCTTCTGCTGCGGTGGGTGGAAAAGCTTGAGATAAAAGATGCCCTTACCGGGTTGTATAACGAGGCCTTTATTAAAAACCGCCTGCAAGAAGAGATCCGCAGGGCAATAATCTATCAGAGGCCGTGTTCTTTTATAATACTTAACATTGATAATTTCGCGGCATACCATCAGAATTTCGGCTCTCTTCAGGCAGAATCCACTTTAAAGAGGGTGGCTTCATTAGTAAGGGATTCTATTACGGAAATAGACCGTGCCGCGCGCATCGGGGATAATGAATTTGCTTTAGTCCTGCCGGAGAAAAACAAGCGGCAGTCGCAGGCAATAGCCGAAGACATACGCAAGAAGATCGAGTTTGTTTTCGGAGAAGAACAGGACCAAAATAAGAAAATTACGGTTTCAGGCAGCGTCAGTGAAAATCCTTTGGACGGCTTAACCGCAGAAGAGCTGTTCTTAAAAGCCAAAGAATTGCTGGTAAAAGCTAAATCGCAGGGGAAAAACAAAATAGTCATCTAAATTATGGCCATTAGAAGGATCATCAATAAACAATTGGGGGAATTGCTGGTCGAGCGCGGCATCATCGACCAGCGGCAGCTGGAAAAGGCGCTTGCCTTGCAGAAAGAAAAAGGCGGCCTGATCGGCGAGATACTCGTAGAATTAGGGTTTGCCAAAGAAGAGGATATCGCCCAATCTTTGACAGCGCAGTACGGCTTTCCTTTCCTGCCTTTAAGTAATTATGAGATCAACGCCGATGTGATTGATATTGTTCCTGCGCGCGTTGCGCGCCAGTACGTCCTCATCCCGATAGATAAAATCGGCAACAACCTGACCTTAGCTATGTCAAATCCTTTGAATATCCAGGCGATTGAAGACGTAGAACTTTTATCCGGATGCAATATCCAGACATTCGTTTCTACGTCATCGGATATCAAGAAGGCAATTGAGAAATATTATAAAGACAAAGAATAATGGTCTCGCTTAAAGAGCGCCTTACAGAAATCCTCATCAATAACAAGCTCATCACAGAAGATGAGCTTAATGAGGCGCTGGAGGTCCAGAATAAGAAAGGCGGCCGTTTAAGCGATATCATCGTTGAGTTAAAGTTTATCAAAGAAGATGACCTTATCTCTACTCTCAGCCAGGGCCTGGGTTTTCCTTTAATCGACCTGAAGCGCTTTAAAATTGATACCGAAGTAGCAAAGATCATCCCCGTCGAAGTCGCCCGCCACTATCAGATAATCCCCGTTTCCAGGATCGGAGGCACCATAACTTTGGCAATGGCAGACCCATTGAATATATTCGCTATTGACCATGTCAAATCCCTGACCGGTTATAAGATCAATCCGATAATCGCTTCAGTCCAGGATATCGCACAGGCAATCGAGTTGTCATATCCTGACCAGACACGGGGAGCCATTGATGACCTGGTCAAGGAGATCAGCGGCAGTTCAATAGAATTTATCAAAGAAGACAGAGAGATCCTTCCTTCGGGGCAGGAATTAAACCGCATAAGCCAGGAAGTACCTGTTATAAAGGTCACGAATATGATCCTGGAGGAATCGGTAAAAAAGAAATCTTCGGATATCTTGATAGAGCCGTGGGATAAAAGAATGCGCGTGCGTTTCAGGATCGACGGAGTGTTGCATGAACAGGCAGCGCCTCCCTGGAACATGCACAATTCAATTGTCTCCCGTATCAAGGTCATGTCGGAATTGAATATTGCCGAACACCGCCTGCCTCAAGACGGGCGTTTTAAGGCCAAGATCATGGGCAGAGAGATCGACTTTCGTATTTCGGTCCTTCCTTCGAGCTTCGGCGAGAAAGTGGCTATCCGCATCCTGGATAAGGCGCAAGCTACCCTTGATCTGACAAAGCTTGGTTTTTCGGAAGGGACCATAGCCGTACTGAAGAAAATGGCAAAGCTTCCACATGGCATGATACTTGTCTGCGGGCCTACGGGCAGCGGCAAAACCACCACTCTTTATTCAATACTTAAATTTGTAGATGACCCGCACAAGAATATTGTTACCGTAGAAGACCCTGTTGAATATCAGCTGGAAGGCATTAATCAGGTTACGGTGAAGCCGGATATCGGGCTTACTTTTGCGGCAGCGCTGCGTTCAATATTGCGGCAGGATCCTAATGTAATCATGATCGGCGAGGTACGCGACTTTGATACCGTTGATATTGCAATAAAGAGTGCATTGACCGGGCACCTGGTAATCTCAACCCTGCATACTACTACTTCTGCCGGGGCCATCATCCGCTTGGTGAACATGGGTGTTGAGCCGTATCTGATCGACTCTTCCCTTGTTTGCGTGATCGGGCAGAGGCTGGTACGCAAGGTTTGTCCTTATTGCCGGGAAAAATATTCCCTTAGTAAAGATGTGGCAGCAAGCTTGAAGATGGACGTAAAAGACCCGGTGTTTTTTAAAGCCAAGGGCTGCCCCCAGTGTTTTAACACAGGTTATAAAGGCAGGCTCGCTATTTCCGAAGTACTGGTAATGTCGGCAAAGGTCAGGGAATTAGTCATTGCCAGAGAGCAGGAACATGCGATAAAGCAACAGGCCCGCAGCGAAGGCATGAGGACATTAAGAGAAGAGGGCTTGAGTATGGCATTAGCCGGATTAACTACCTTAGAAGAAGTTTTACGCGTAACAGCGGCGGATGAGACATGAGCTAAATATGTTGACACTTAAAGAAAATATTATAGACATTCTGGTAAAGAGCAAACGCCTCAGTGAAGATAAGCTCAAACAGGCGCTGGATATCCAGAAAGAAAAGAAAATCCCGCTTAGAAAAGTGCTTGTTGACAAAGGTTTTATTACCGAAGAAGAATTGCTTTCGCTTTTATCGGAGCAGTTGTTCATACCTACTCTGCACCTTTCAAAATACAAATTTGACCCTGAGATCGTCAAGCTTATCCCCGAGCATATGGCAAAGCAGTACATTATCATTGCTGTCTCGCGCATAGGAAATACCCTGACGGTCGCCATGGCGGACCCGTTGAATATTTTTGCACTCGACGATCTGAAATCGCATACAGGATGCAACATAGACACGGTATTAAGCTCAAGAGACGAAATATTAAGGGCAATAGACCTGACTTATCATGCCAAATCCAAAGACATGCAGCAGATTCTGGATGAAACGTCCCTTTTAAAGCCGGAGTCGGAAAAAGACACATTGGAATTGGTAAACAGTGAAGAAATTGAATTATCGAGCGCTGTCCAGGAAAGCGAAAAGCCGCCTATCGTAAAGCTTGTCGACCTTATGCTTAGCGAGGCGCTTAAGAAAAGGGCATCGGATATCCATATTGAGCCGGAAATCGACTGCCTGCGCATACGTTATCGTATTGACGGCGCTTTGTATGAAATATTCAAGATCCCCAAAAAAAACCAGAATGCGGTCCTGGCGCGCCTTAAGATCATTTCAAACCTTGATATCACTGAGAACCGCATCCCGCAGGACGGCAGGTTTAAAGTCAGGTTTGAGAATAAAGAAGTGGATTTCCGTGTTTCCAGCCTCCCTACGACATTCGGGCAGAAATTTGTTTTGCGCGCACTTGATAAATCAAACCTTTCAATAGGGCTTGATAAATTAGGGTTCTCCGATGAGCCGACGAGGATATTTAAAGAAGCTATTGCCCGGCCTTTCGGGATGATCTTAGTCACCGGGCCTACAGGAAGCGGTAAGTCAACCACGCTGTATTCCATCCTCAGCCAGCTGAATACGCCGGAAAGAAATATTGTGACGATAGAAGACCCGGTTGAATATCAGATCGAAGGCATAACCCAGGTGCAGGTAAAGCCGGAGATAAAGCTTGATTTTGCATCGGGCCTGCGTTCTATATTAAGGCAAAGCCCTGATGTCATAATGATCGGGGAAATCAGGGATGCGGAGACCGCAGATATCGCTATTAAGGCCAGTTTAACCGGGCAGCTTGTGCTTTCAACTTTGCACACCAATGATGCGATCTCCAGCATTACCCGCCTTATTGATATGAATGTTGAGCCCTTTCTTGTGGCTTCCAGCTTGATCCTTTTGTGCGCCCAGCGCCTCTGCCGAAAATTGTGTTTTAAATGCCGAAGGCCGGTAGATTTGACCGAAGAATATTTAAAGAGCGTGGGCTTTAATGAAAAAGTAACTATTTATGAACCGGTAGGATGCAAATATTGTAATGATACGGGGTTTTATGGTAGAATAGCAATCCTGGAAGTAGTTTTAGTCGATGATACCATGCGGGAAATGATCACGAAGCGGCAGTCAATCGACGAAATAAAAAAGTACGCCGTAGAATCTTGCGGTATGCTGACTTTAAGGGATGATGCTTATATCAAGGTTAGAGACGGCGTAACCTCATTGGATGAAGCAATCCGTATTACAACCGAGGAGTAAGGATGCATGCGATCAGAGTGCTTGTGATAAATGAACAGCAAAATGACGAATTATCTTTATTTATAAAGAATAAGCTTTTACCGGACCAGGATTATAATATCGTCCTTGTAAAAAATACAGGCCTTGCTTTAGAAAAATTCAGTGAATCTTCGTTTGATGTCGTTATTGTAAAGGCCGAGGCTAAAGAGCCCGGTGCCTTCTTTAAGGAGCTAAAGAATAATGACCCGGATATCTGCATTATTGCTTTTCTTGAAGAATATAATGAGGCATTGGTGCATGAACTATCCAATGCAGGGGCCTATGAAGCGGTCTCGGCGCCGATTAACGATGAACGGTTTATTTTCCTCATCAAGAAAGGCGCTGAGTTGCATTCGGTAATGCTTTCTAACCGCAAACTTATGCAGAGCCTGCACGAAAACAATATTTCTTTGCAGAAACAGAATGTTTTGCTTGCTAACAGGATCGAGGACTCAACAAAGAACCTGACCCGCCTTTACGAGGATCTGCGCACAACTTATATGCGTACGATTAAAGCACTCGCCCAGGCAATCGATGCAAGGGACCATTATACCCACAGCCATTCCGAGAGCGTTGCCAAATATGCCGCTGCTATTGCAGAGGAACTGCATTTGTCTGCAAAGGATATCGAGCTTATCAGAGAGGCATGCGAATTGCACGATTTAGGAAAGATAGGCGTGCAGGACAATATTTTGGTAAAACCTTCTTCTTTGAATGAACAGGAGTGGGCGGAAATGAAAAAGCACCCCATAACCGGAGCGCAGATCCTGGAACCGTTGACTTTCTTAAGCGGAGTAACCGACCTTATCCGCCAGCACCATGAGCATTATGACGGCTCGGGGTACCCGGCAGGGTTAAGCGGAGATGATATTTTATTAGGTGCGCGAATAATACATTTGGCTGACGCCTATGAGGCAATGCGTTCGGCCCGTTCTTACAGGAAAACACCTCTTACTAAACAGGAAGCTATTATCGAGATCAAGAATTACAGCGGGACGCAGTTTGACCCTAAGATCGTGAAGGCATTCCTGCAGGTCGTCGATGAGTTAGATAAAGGTTAACAAAAAAGGAGAATAGGGCCGTGGGAAGTTTTAGCTATGTTGCAAAAGATAGAAGTGGCCGCAGCCTGACGGGAAACATAGAGGCCGGTTCGGACCTGGAAGTCATTGAGATCCTGCACAAGCAGGATTTGATCGTTGTTTCGGTTGAGTCGCTTAAGAAAAAAACAGTAAAAAAAGCCAAAAAAGGCAAGGTCAAGCTCGATGATATTGTAATTTTCTCGCGGCAGCTGGCTACGATGATAGATGCCGGCATCCCGCTTGTACAGTGCTTGGGGATCTTAGCCGAACAGATTGAGAGTGCCAATTTAAAAAGCGCGGTTACAAACGTTCAGCAGGATATAGAAGGCGGGATGAGCTTTTGCGATTCTCTGGCAAAACACCCCCAGATTTTCTCCGATTTTTTTATCAATATGGTCAGGGCAGGCGAAACAAGCGGTATGTTGGGAGAAGTCCTGGACAGGCTTGCCACATATTTTGAGAAAACTGCCGCCTTAACAAGAAAAATCCGTTCCAGTATGGTTTATCCTGCGGTTGTCGTCACTATCGCCGCTTTAATCACCTCGGTTTTATTGCTTAAGGTTGTCCCTACCTTTAAAGGCATATTTGATACATTAGGAGGGCAATTGCCTTTTCCGACTCTGGTGCTTATAGCAATCAGCGACATTTTTAGAAAATGGTTTTTCCTGGTTGTGATAGGTTTCGGGCTTTTTGGGTTTGTCCTTAAAAAATACATTGATACCGATAAAGGCAGGCGGAATTTTGACAAACAAAAATTAAAGGTTTTGATCATCGGTAACCTTTTCAGGAAGGTTGCAATCGCAAAATTCGCGCGCACATTTTCCACTCTTGTAAAAAGCGGTGTTTCGGTTTTAAGCGCATTGGATATTGTTGCCACTACTTCAGGCAACAAGGTAGTGGAAGAGTCAGTATTAAATTGCCGTACTTCTGTGCGCGAAGGAGAGACTATTGCAGCGCCTTTACAGAAAAGCGGTATTTTCCCC